>JAYUAV010000027.1:0-1533 GCA_043741175.1 Verrucomicrobiota bacterium | reverse complement strand
CCACGGCTGCGAATACATGACCGGCGGACGCGTCGTGATCCTCGGCAAGACCGGGCGCAACTTCGCCGCCGGCATGAGCGGCGGCGTGGCCTACGTCCTGGACGAGGCCGGCGATTTCGCCACGCGCTGCAACCCGGAGTTGGTCGCGCTGGAGAAACTTGCCGACGCCGACGAGATCGAGGAAGTCTGGAAGCTCGTGCAGCGGCATCAGACCTTCACGCACAGCGAGCTTGCCGCGAAGATTCTCGCCGACTGGAAGAATTTCATCCCAAAATTTGTGAAGGTGATGCCGCAGGATTACGCCCGCGTGCTGGCCTCGCTCAAGCGGGTGCAGTCGCAAGGCTTGAGCGGCGATGAAGCCATCATGGCCGCCTTCGTAGAAAACGTGAAGGGCGGGCACTGATTATTCGTCCGCAGATTGCACAGATGAACGCAGATTCTGATAAAACAAACCGAGACCCGGAAACCTACGCGATTATCGGAGCGGCTATGGAAGTTCATCGTCAACTCGGTCATGGGTTTCTTGAGGCGGTCTATCAGGAAGCGCTGGCGCTTGAATTCACAGCGCGTTCGATTCCGTTTCAGCGGGAAGTTCCGTTGCCCGTGGAATACAAGGGGCAACGGCTGGCGTGTTCGTATCGCGCGGATTTTCTTTGTCACGAAAATGTCATCGTCGAGACGAAGGCGATCAGTCAATTGACGGGTGTGGATGAAGCACAAACCATCAACGAATTGAAAGCGACGCGATTGAGCCGAGGATTGTTGATCAACTTTGGTGCACCGAGCTTGGAATATAAGCGCTTTGTTTTTAATCTGCGCGAATCGGCGCAATCTGCGGACAAAATAAAAAACCTCAACCTGACAGGAGCATCACTTGGGTAAACCTACCGGATTTTTAGAGTTCAACCGTGAATTGCCGCAAGACCGCGCGCCGCTGGAGCGCGTGGCCGACTGGAAGGAGATTCACCTGCACCTGCCCGAGCCTGAGCTGAAGAAGCAAGGCGCGCGCTGCATGGATTGCGGCATACCGTTCTGCCACACCGGCCAGCTCGTCAGCGGCATGGCCAGCGGCTGCCCCATCCACAACCTCATCCCCGAATGGAACGACCTCGTCTATCGCGGGCTGTGGCGCGATGCGCTCGACCGCCTGCACAAGACGAACAACTTCCCCGAGTTCACCGGCCGCGTCTGCCCTGCGCCGTGCGAAGGCTCGTGCGTGCTCGGCATGGACAACCCCGCCGTCACCATCAAGAACATCGAGGTCAGCATCATTGACCGTGGCTGGGAAAACGGCTGGGTCGTGGCCGAACCGCCCAAGCGCCGCACCGGCAAAAAAGTCGCCATCATCGGCAGCGGCCCGGCGGGACTCTCCGCCGCCGCGCAGTTGAACAAGGCCGGCCACACCGTCACCGTCTTCGAGCGCGCCGACCGCCCCGGCGGGCTGCTCATGTATGGCATCCCCAACATGAAGCTCGATAAAAACGAGGTCGTCCTCCGCCGCATCGCGTTGCTGGAACAAGAGGGCGTGACGTT
>JAYUAV010000026.1:0-8477 GCA_043741175.1 Verrucomicrobiota bacterium | reverse complement strand
GAGTTCCGGTCATCTTTACCGTCGTTGGTTATTCTGACTGTTGGAATGATACGATCTACAATTTCAGTGACCCAAATTATTGGGATTTGCCAGTAGTCGAGTCGCGCCAAGTCTATCCTTAAATGCATCCCACGATCAAACCGAGGAGGCATCGAGATGTTTTCTTAAAGCGGCTATCTCTGCTGGTCGTTCTTGCTGGGATAGTCGTTTTACTCTTTGGATGGCATTGGGGGCGTTTACGTGATTTCGTCTGGAAGGGGAATCTCACCTATTCGCCCAGAAACACGGAAGAGATTCCCCGTCCTTTCGAACAAGTGTTTGAAAACTACGTTGAAGACCAGTGGCCGTTTGTCCTTATGGCGGGAGGATTCATTACTATCGTCGGGTTCAGATGCATGATTGGTTGTCAGTGTAAAAAGGATATTCAGCCGTAGCTCGATGAAAACTTCAGACCGTTATCTAAAATTCGTGCTGTGGAGTGACGAAGACGATTGCTACGTGGGCTTTTGCCCCGATTTATTTCCGTGGGGTGGTGTCTGCCACGGCGAGACGGAGGAGAAAGCGTTCAAGCAACTCTGCGCCCTCGTTCGGAAGGAAGTTCAAGACCTGAGCAATGGCGGAAAAAAATTCCCCACGCCCAGCACGCGGCCCATGCGTGAAGCCGTCACAGCCTGACTCAAACCACGCCCAGCTTCTCCAACGCCATCCGGGACTTCGCGGGTTCTGTCTGCAAGATCGTCTGCCAGCCGCGTGCGGCTCCAGCCTCAATATTCTCAGGCCGGTCATCCAGATAGACGATGTCTGCGCCGCGCTTGCCGGACATTTTTTCCAACGCCTCGTAAATCTTGGCTGCGGGTTTCATCGCGCCGACCTCGTGACTGTAGATGTAGCCGTCGAAGTTCGCGAAGAAAGGAAATGCCCGCTGGATGTGTTCCACTGCGAGATCATTGGTGTTCGAGAAGATGTAAGTCGGAAACCCGTTGCACCGAACTGCTGCGTGGAGCGCGGTCATCTCCGGCATCTCGGTAAATATGTCTGCGAAGAATCCGCTGAACTCCTCGATGCCGCCGTGATAACCAGTGTGTTCGCGCACCGTTTCAAAAAACTCTTGCCGCGTCATCAGCCCGGTCTCATAGCGATAGAGCAGTGGCGTTTGATCGAGAAAACTTTGCACCTCGGCGGCTGGCAACTTTGACTTCGCCGCGAGTCGTCGCCCGGCGATGGAATAATCAAAATCCACGAGCACTTTGCCGAGATCGAAGACGACGATGGAGGGAGTCATGCTGAAAGCTCCAAATTCCAAGCTCCAACATCCAGAGAAGCTCCAAGGTTCAAACACCAACCCAAAACCTCAGAACTACAAGCAAACTTTTTTGGAGCTTGGAGCTTGGTTATTCTCTGGAGCTTGGATGTTGGAGCTTGGTGCTTCATTTTTAGTGCATCTCGCGCCGACCTTCCATCGCGCGACTTAAAGTGAGTTCGTCGGCGTATTCTAGTCCGCTGCCAGCGGGCAGACCGTAGGCGATGCGGGAAACTTTCAGGCCGGAACGCGCCAGCCGCTTCGCGAGATAATTGCTCGTGGCATCGCCCTCTACATCCGTACCGAGTGCGATCACGATTTCCTTGATCGGCTCGACCAGTAACCGCTTTTCCAATTCTGCGATCTGCAAATCTTCCGGCTCGATGCCATCCAGCGGAGAAATCTTGCCGCCGAGAACGTGGAACTTGCCGTGATACGTGCCGGACTTCTCAATACTCAAAATATCTACCGCGCGCTCAACCACGCAGATCAACGAACCGTCGCGTCGCGCGTCATCGCAGATGGAGCAGGGAGATTTTTCAGTCAACGCACCACAAGTTGTGCAGAACTGGATGCGTTCGCGAGCCGTGATGATGGCGTCGGCGAGGTGCTTCACCATGCCCGACTCCGCTTGCACGATGTGCAACGCCACCCGCTCCGCCGAGCGCGGCCCGATGCCCGGCAGCTTGGCAAGCGCGGCGATCAATGTGGTGATGGAGTTGGGGAGAGAACTCATGTGTCGTCCTCGTCCTCGTCCTGGTCCTCGTCCTCGATTGTTGGATTCGAGGACGAGGACGAGGACGAGGACGATCTGAAATCACCCAAACCCCGGCAAACTCATCCCCGCCGTCACTTTACCCATCTCGGCGTTGGAGATTTCCTTGGCTTGAGCGAGTGCTTGATTCGTTGCGGTGAGGATCATGTCCTCGACGATCTGCGGGTCGCTGGGATTGAGCGCCTGCGGATCAATCTTGATTGCGGCGAGCGAGCCATCGCACTTGGCGGTGACCTTCACCGCGCCGCCGCCGCTCGTGGCTTCCACGGTGCGGACGGCGAGTTGCGCCTGAATTTCTTTCATCTGCTGCTCCATCCGAGCGGCTTGTTTTTTAATTTGAGCGATGTTGAACATGGAATTTGGTTAAGCGGGTTGAGTCGGTTAAATCGCAATGGCTCGCTTGCACATCTCTTTGGTCCATTTGGAAAAGTTGCGGGGATTGCGAACAGCCTAGCGATCTGTTCGCGCAGTGTGTTGGAAACGCCGCCACAGGATTTGAGTCTAGCTTTGATGCCAGTGTGTAATTGATGACGTTAGTTCCCACAGGTTGACGATATTACAAAGGCGAGGTGGATCAAATGCAAGACCGCACGCTGACGAACTGACATCTTGCCGCAGTCGTCATGCGCTTGGGGATTGGTGCTTCCGTGGCTTCAATATCGCTCTCGCCATATTCACCAACGCCGCCGCTTCCGCAGTCGTGCCGATGGTGATGCGCAAGTAGTCGCTAACCTCTGGCGCACTGAACCAGCGCACGAGGATTTTCCGGTCGCGAAGTTTTTGCAGCCAGTCGGGCGCGGGGAACAGCGGTGGTTTGGCGAGGATGAAGTTCGTCTGACTTGGCAGCACACGGAAACCGAGCTTGGTGAGAGCGCGACTCAACTTCTCGCGCGTGGCGATGATCTTCTTGAAGTTCGCGTGGTAATGATTGAGATCGTCCAACGTGGCTTCGGCGGCGATCTGGCCGAGTCCGTTCACGTTGTAGCTGTCACGCATCTTATGGAGCGCGGCGATGATCTCTGCGTTGCCAACAAAATATCCGACGCGCTGGAAGCAGAGTGAGTAAGCCTTGGAAAACGTCCGCGCCACCAGCACATGCGGATGTTTGAGCGCGAGCGTCATGGCGTTCTCTCGCGCGAAGTCCACGTAGGCTTCGTCCAACACGATCACGCCGCGCTGGGCTTTGCAGAGCGCTTCCAACTCGCGTGTGGCGTAACCGCGACCGCTCGGTGCGTTGGGTGTGGTGACAAGTGTGAGTGCAGCGTTGAAGCTCCATTTCCTGCCGCGCTTCAACTCAGCGATGCTCGGCAAACTGAAATCCGTGTTGAGCGGCACGCCGTTCGTGTTTGCGCCGTGAGTATCTGCTAACACCGGATACAGCGAGTAGCTCGGGGTGAAGTATTGGACAAGTGTTCGTGGCTGCGCTCGTGAGAGCGCGGCTGAATCGGGAGAGGTTTGCCGCGTTCTCACGAACGCAGCCATAGGCTCAACGAAACACCGCACTGCCAACGACAGCACTTCATCCGAGCCGTTGCCCACGATGATGTTCTCAGACTTGCAACGATGCAGCTTGGCCAATTTCTCGCGCAATCGTTCCGCCGAAGGATTCGGATACAGCCGCAACCGTCCATCCACCGCAGCCTTCACCGTTCGCAAGACGCGGGGCGATGGCGGATAAGGATTCTCGTTTGTGTTGAGCTTGATGAGTCCCTTGATCTTCGGCTGGTCACCGGGGACGTAGGCGTGCAAGTTGTGGACGAGCGGGCGGATCAGATTCTTGGGACGAATGACAGTCATCGCGAACATTTCAGAAGAAACGCCGGCGAATGTCGAGATTTGGAAACTGCTTTGAGGAGTGAGCCCGCCACGAGAGCCGGAACTGATTGAATAAGGAATCCAGGAAGGCAGGAAGGGAAATAATCCTTTCCGTCCTTTCCTGCCTTCTTGGTTTCCTCATAAAAATCTTCCCAGCACTCACGCACAATATCTTCCCTTCGCAGGTTTAATTCTTTGACCCTTATCGCAACTTTTTCTAGCCTGCGGCGTTCAGTCTTTCGTACGACGACTAAATTACATGGCGTTTAACTCTGTCAAAATCCTGTTTGCCTCCGTCCTCGGAGTGATGCCCGACCAGTACGAGGAGGTCCAAAAGGCTTGGCGCGTCGCCGTGGAAAATGGATCGCAGGATTCCTTCCTCTCCTTTCTCGCCCGCGAACTCGGTTTGCCGGAGGATACTTTCCTCCAACGTCTCGCCGCAGGATTGAACTGGCCGTTTCTCGATCTCACCAAGCTCGCGCCCGAAAACGAGGTGCGCCTGAAGATTTCCACGAAGGTCGCGTTCCAATACAGCGTCCTGCCCACCGCGCTCAAAGACGGCATCGTGCAGGTGGCTGTGAGCAATCCGTTCGACACCGCGATGCTTAACGCCGTGCGCTTCGATGCTCATGGCCCGGTGCAATTCGCGCTCGCGCCTAAGGCCGAGATCGAGAAGGCGCTCAAGAAGTATTATGGCGTCGGCGCAGAAACACTCGACGAGATGGGCGAGGAGATGCCGATTGATCTCGATCTGCCCACGGACAAGGAGATCACCGAGGGCGATCAGGAAGCCAGCGTCATCAAGTTCGTCAATCAGGTCATCTGGGAAGCTTCCAAGGAACGAGCCACGGACATTCACCTCGAACCACAAGAGGACGAGCTTCGCATCCGTTACCGCATTGACGGCATTTTGCATCAAACGCCGATGCCGCCGCAGTTGAAACGCTTTCAAGCCGCGTTGATCTCTCGCATCAAAGTGATGAGCGGGATGAACATCTCGGAAAAACGTCTCCCGCAGGACGGGCGCATCAACGTCCGCATCAAGGGCGAGGAAATTGACATCCGCGTCTCCACGGTGCCCACGGTCTATGGCGAATCCGTTTCGCTCCGCTTGCTGTCGCGCGGCAAAATCTTCATGAGCCTCGACAAGCTCGGCTTCGCACCGCAAGACGAGGCCGCCATCCGCGAGATCATCGTCAAGCCACACGGCATTTTGCTCGTCACCGGCCCGACCGGTTCAGGCAAATCCACGTCGCTCTACGCGATGCTCTCGACGATCAACTCGATCCAGAAGCGCATCATCACGATTGAAGAGCCCGTCGAATATGAACTCAAAGGCATCAACCAGATCGCCGTGCGCCCCGAGATCGGGCTGACGTTTGCGATGGGTTTGCGCCACATCCTGCGCCAAGACCCGAACGTGATCATGGTCGGCGAAATTCGCGACTTGGAGACGGCGGAAATCGCCATCCGCGCCGCGCTCACCGGTCACTTGGTTTTCTCGACGCTCCACACGAACGACGCGCCCAGTGCGTTCACGCGTTTGATTGATATGGGCATCGAGCCGTTCCTCGTGGCGTCGTCCGTGGAAGGCATCATGGCGCAACGCCTCGTCCGCACGATCTGTCCGCATTGCAAGACCGAGCAAAAGGTCGAGCGCAGCTATCTCAAGAAGATCGGTTTTCCGGAAGCGGACATGGACTCCACCAAGTTCATGCGCGGTGTGGGTTGTGAATTGTGCCGTCAACTTGGCTATCAAGGCCGTCTCGCGATCTACGAACTGCTGGTGTTGAACGAAGCCCTACGCCCGATGGTGTTGAGCCGCGCGGCGTCTTCAACCATCGCCCAGCGCGCCATTGAACAAGGCATGAGAACCTTGCGCGACGACGGCTGGAACAAAGTTCGCAACGGCATCACCACCATCGAAGAGATTTTGCGCGTCACGCAGATTGAAGAACATCTCGATGCGTTGGGCGACAACGAGAAAACCGGCATCTGGACCAAGAGCCAACAGACATGAGCAAGTCCCGCGTCCATTCATGCAACGTCCTGCGAAGCGTCGGTGACGCTCGCCAACTCTGGCAATTCAGCGCCCAAGGCGAGGTCGCGTTGAAAAGCGAACTGTCTGCCGCTGCCGGTGAATCCCTCCCTCAGCACATCTCGCAAAAAAACTGGCATCAACTCTGGCAGCCGCGCCTGAACATCGCGTGGCTTCCACCCGAAGCCGTTTTCTTCCGCGTGGTTCATCTTCCGCAGAGCAACTTCACTGAGACGCTTTCGATGGTGGAGTTGCAGTTGGAAAAACTCTCGCCCATCCCCGTCGGTCAGGCCGTGTGGAGCGTTCATCCCATGCCACAGCAGCCCGGCGCGGCGACGGACGAACTGCAAACGCTCGTCATCGTTTTCGCCGAACGCAAACATGTGGAGGAACACCTCGGCCTGCTGGAAGGCGAAGGGTATCTCGCAGACCGCATCGAGTTGCAGGCGTTGGATGAGATTGCCGCCGCCAAAGTCACGAGCAACGGCGCGTGGGTTTATCCCGGACTCGGCGGCGGGCCGGATACCGCACTCGTCGCGTGGTGGTATGGCGGCAAGCTTCAAACGTTGAACAGCCTCATCCTGCCCGCCACGGGGGATCGCGCGGATGCGCTCAAGGAACAGCTCTCGCAGATGGCGTGGGCGGGTGAGATGGAAGGCTGGCTCACCACATTGCCGAGTTGGTCGCTCGTGGCCGATGACGAATCCGTGGCGCAATGGGAAGCTCCGCTGCGTCGCGGTCTGGACGCCCCGATCCATCTCGTCAAGCCGGTCAAGCCTGCTGAACTCGCCGCGCTCACGGCCAAGCGCGCCGCGTCATCCGATGGCAAAGCCAATCTCATCCCGGCGGAGTTCGCCACGCGCTATCGTAATCAATTTCTGGATCGCATCTGGATACGCGGCGCGCTTGGAGTCGTGGCATTGTATTTGATCGGCCTTGCGATCTATTTCGGCATCGTTGGGTTTCAAGATTATCGCGTGGGCAAGGTTGAATCCAAGATCGCGGGACTCGGCGAGGATTACACCAACACCATCCAGTTGCGTGAACGTTACGCCGTTTTGAAGACGCGCAAGGAGCTCAAGTTCGCCGCGCTCGATTGCTGGAAAACGCTCTCCGAGAATCAGCCTGAAACCGTCACGCTCGAAACGTTCGGGTTCTCGGATGGCCGAAAGCTTGTCCTCAACGGCACCGCGCCGCAGGAGAACAACAGCGACGTGCTCAAGATGTTTGCGGACATGCGTAAGGCCACCGTCAACGGCCAACCCATGTTCGATTTCACCAAAGGCAAGGAGCCGGAACTGCATCTCAACCCCGACGGCAAGACCGTGAGATGGAACTTTACCCTGGAACTCAAACGAACGGAGAGCGAGTGAAAGACCTGATCACAAAATTCAGCGCCTACTTCTCGCGCCTCAGCCCGGTGGAGCGGTTTTTCATCGCGAGTGCCATCATCTGCGTGTTCCTCGTCATCAATCTCGTGTTTGTGTTTCCGAAGTTCGGCAAGCTCAAGGGAATTGAACGCCGGGATCGCGACGCTAAAACAAAACTCGATCTCTACGAGAAGGAAATCGCGCAGACGGATTTCTATCGCACCAACATCACCATCCTCGAAGGCGATGGCGCGTCCGTGCCTCTCGAAGATCAGGGTGTCAGTTTTCTTCAGGCGATCCAAAGCGAGGCCGTGAAAAGTGGCGTCATCGTGCAGGCCAACAACCGCCAGCCCGAACGCACGAACCAGTTTTTCCTCGAACGCAGGCAATCTCTCACCACATTGTCCGAAGAAAGTCAGCTCGTAGATTTCCTCTACAACCTCGGCACAGGCTCGGCACAGACCCGCGTTCACGCCATTTCCATCCGGCCCGATCCCTCGCGCACCAAACTCAACGCCACCATCACACTCGTGGCGAGTTTCCAAAAGAAACCGCCAGCCAGAACCGCACCCGCTGCTGTTCCCGCTGTCAAACCTGCGACCCAGGAGACGCCGAAAGATTCTCCCAAACCCGCGCCGACACCCGTGACCAAACCGGCCACCAACGCCGCGCCTAAACTTCCAACGCCTAAAAAGTAATGAACGCGAAACTCCTTTCCCTCGCACTGCTCGTCTTCGCCGCTACCAGTTTGCGCGCGCAAGACGCTGCGCCCGCCGTCACCAACACGTTGAGTCACGACGAACTCATGCGCCGCGTCGCGCGCAACCGCCCCGAAACAAAACCTGCGTCCACCGACGCTGCCGCTGCCGCGCCCGCTGCGGATTGGTCTGCGACAAACACTCCCAAAACCGGTGGCGTGTCCGCCGAGAAACTGGCTGAAGCGCTCGCAGCCCAACAAGCAGCCGTCCCCGCTGCGCCCGCAGCCACAAGCACTCCGCCGCTCCGTCCTGCTCGTCGCCCCGTGGCTCTCCCCGGCGCACCCGGCACTACGCCCGCTGCCGCCACTTCGATCCCCGAGAGGCCGCCGCGTTCAATCGCAACACCGGCCACAGTTCCGCCGTCAACTCTTGCACCCGGACTCTCCGCTGAAAATATTGAAATCCGCCAGCCCGCCAACGC
>JAYUAV010000025.1:0-1664 GCA_043741175.1 Verrucomicrobiota bacterium | reverse complement strand
CCTTCAGATATTCCGTCTCAGGAATCATCGGGATGACCGGGTGATCGGGCGATTGCGAGTAAGTCGCCACGCGGCGCAGGATGCGGCGCGTATCGTAGGCGGCGGAGAGAATCACGTCTTGGAACGTCGCACCGTCCACATGATGCGAACAGCAGAATGTCGCCAACGCACCGCCGGGCTTGAGTAACTTGAGCGCGCGGATGTGGATTTCCTTGTAACCGCGCAACGCGTCGCCCACCGACGCGCGATTCCGCGTGAACGACGGCGGATCAAGCACGATGAGATCGAAGCGCGGGATGACGCGCTCGTGCGGCTTCACCGCAGTGTTCGCCTTGAGCCAGTCGAAAACGTTGATGGCTTCGGCGGAAACATTTTCCTTCAACCCATTCGCTTCGGCGTTGCGAAGTGACGCGGCCACGGCATCCGCGCTTTGATCCAACATCAACACCTGCTTCGCGCCCGCTCGCGCCGCGTGAAGACCAAACCCGCCGAGGAAGCTGAAACAATCCAGCACGTTCGCGCCCTTCGCGAACTGCGCCACCGACTGATAGCTCGTCTGTTGATCGAGATACATGCCCGTCTTGTGTCCGCCAAGGATGTCCGTCTCGAATTTGATGCCGTTGAGATTCACAGTCACCGGGCCGCTGAGTTCGCCTGCGATCAAACCATTCGCCTCCTCCAAGCCCTCGAACTTGCGCGAGGCCACATCGCTGCGCTCCATGATGGCGCGTGGCGAAAAAATCTTTTGCAGCGCAGCCACGATCATCGGCTTGCGCTTCTCCATGCCGAGCGCGGAAATCTGGATCACAATCACGTCCTCGTATTTGTCCACGATGAGGCCGGTGAGAAAATCACTCTCCGCATTCACCACGCGGAACGACAAGGCGTTTGGCAGATGGCGTTTGCGGACGGCGAGCGCGGCGGCGATGCGTTCGTCGAAAAAGTTTTGATCCACCTCGATGCGATCCGGCGACAACACGCGGACGTTGATCTTGGATTTGGAATTGTAGAAGCCGACGCCGAGCAAACGCTGGCGATGATCCTTCACCTGCACGAGTTCGCCATCGCCAGCCTGAGCGGACATGCGGAGGATTGAGCCGTGATATATCCAAGGGTGACCCGCGACAACGCGATCAGCATCGCCGGGTTTGAGCATGACAGTAGGTAAAGAGTCCATAATTTTTGTAAACAGTTGCGCCCGGACAATCCGGGCAGTGCGGATGGAATCAGAAACCAACGCGTGAAGCGAGATGAAAAGAAATTGCCGCAGCCGCCTCAGACAAGCCTCACATTGACCACCACAAACCTTATCTTAGGATTCACGAATGCTGGACAGGGGTTCTATCCGCATTCCTGATTCATCCCCACTTCTCCGTCTTCATCTGCGCCTTGGGCACGTTCAACCCGTGCAGCACAAGTTCCTCGGCAAATTCCACCAGCGGATTCGGGCCGCACGCGTAGAACACCGTGTTCGGCAGATCATGGATTTGCTCCTTCAACCACTCCGGCGAGATACGACCTCGACGACCAGTCCACGGGTCTTGCTCGCTCAGACGCGTGCAGGTGACGAAAAAATTAAAGTTCGGATTCTCCGCCGCCAGATTGCGGAACTCCTCGTTGAAGATGATGTCGTTCGTGGTGCGAACGCTGTAAAGCACGGTGAT
>JAYUAV010000024.1:0-4492 GCA_043741175.1 Verrucomicrobiota bacterium | reverse complement strand
CATAAGCCGGTCGCAGACCGGCGCTCCTGCCGCGCAGAATTTCCGAAAGGCATTAGGGTTAAACTGAAAAAGCGGAACACGCTAAACGAGCCGTGGTTCGCAGCCTGTTTATGCCAAACAAGATAATATGGAGCGAAGAGCGGTATGGGATCGCTCCACGCGCTTTGACCTGCGGCACCGATGACGTTCTGACGAGGCTGGGCTTGCGCTTTCTCGGTCGCCAATTAAACGGCAGTGGGGGTTCAGGAGTTGGTGAACGTTCTGCTGGTGTTCAATCGCGCTTGTTGGAGACGACTCATCATGGCTCGAAGACGCGTGCGCGGTAGTAGCGCTGGCCAGCGGGCTGTGATGGTTCGGTCACTGTAGTTGTGCGGTTGGATATGGGATAGAACGGCGCGTTGTCAGGAATGTTGAGCGCGCCCCATGAGTTCGAGTTGAAAAGATTTGTTGTTGCCTGAACCTCGAAGGCGCGGTTGGCAACGTGCGGGATCAATAGTTGCGCGCTGTTGTTTGATGCGATGATGGAAATGCCCCAGCCGGACGTGGAGTTAGTGGGATTTGTGCCGGTGAGGTATTCGAGGTAGTTGTCGGCGTTGTCATTGTCGGGATCGACGAGTTGCGCGGCGTTGGGCGAGTTTGTGGATCCGAAGTAATTGGACTGCCAAGACTGATAGCTCACATAGTTTGGAAGATCATTGGTGATCCACGCGGCGAGAAGTGCGATGGCTTGCGTGTTGACGACGGATGTGGCGAGAGGTGGCATGTGTGCGGAACCCATGTTGGCGACGCGTTGAAAGAGAACGGAGTTGGCGAGTGAGCCGGGTGCGATGACGCGGTTGTTGGTGTCGCCAAAGTCGTTGTTCACGGGGCCGTTGATGATGTTGTTGTATGGGGTGGCGGTGGCGAGGCGCGCATCCCAGACAGACAAGGGGACGCCGCCGGGCTGATGGCAGTGGGAACAGTTGGCTGCAAGATAGGAACGGCTGCGGTATTCGAGGCTGACTGCATTGTTCGTCGCGTGTGCGAGTGCGGGGAGGAGAAAGCGGTTGGAAATTGTGTTGCTGAAATAACCGGCTAGTTGCAAGGCTTCGATCTGGTTGGTGACAGTGCCGCTGTAATTGAAATCGCGGTTAAGCTGGGCGGTGTTAAATCCGAGCGCGTAACCGGCGCGAGCAGTGTGGCACGCGAGACACTCCGAGCGGCTTGGGTAATGCCAGACCTGTGTTCGCAGTGTGCCGCCGTCGTCAATGGTGAGGGATTCATCGAAGCCAGCCTCCGGCACGAGTGTGGCGTTGGTGGTGGAGTCCCAGCGGTAGGTCACGCCATAAACTCCGTTGGTGTTGCTGACGATGAAGCGGGTTTCGAGGCGTTTGCGTGACGAAGGAACACCATTGGTCAACTCGAGTTCAAAGTGTTTGATCCAGACACTGCCAGTGGGAAACAACCAGTTGTCGGGATTGAAACCGATTGTCAGGTTGGTTTTCGGCACAGAAAACCAGCGCGACTTGATGGCGTTGTCTGACCAGAACGGTGTGTTGAGGTCGTAGGCGACGATGCCGGGGCTGGGGGTGAGCGTCGTCAGATTCGTGAACGCGCCGGTGTTTGCGAGTGTTGCGGGCAATGGCGCACCGACAGGAGTGGAGTTGTAATCCAAGCGTCCGATCTGGCCGCTGGTGATCTGGCAGATGAGCACGTCGCCATTGCGGGGATCGCGTCCGAACGCCACCGGGAAACTAGCACTGGTGATGCGTTGGAAGGGGACGGTGTTGGTGCCGTCATAACCCAGCATCCAGATGTTGCCGGATTCGTAATCACCAAAAACATAGGCACCGTAAAGTTGAGAGATGCGTGTGCCTCGATAAACCAAGCCGCCGGAAACCGAATTGCCCCTGAAATTGGCGGCGCCGCTGTGCGGATATTCTTGAATCGGGAATGTCAGTCCCGCCGGAGGGTTGATGTAGATGTTTGCCTCGGACTGATAAAGTGGTTTGGCGAGATGCAGCCCCTCGTAATATGCCCAGCCCGCATTGGCTCCGTTGGTGATCACACTGATCTCCTCGTAGTAATCCTGCCCCACATCGGCGACGTAGAGAAATCCCGTTGTCGGATCAAACGACATGCGCCACGGGTTGCGATAGCCGATGGAGTAAAACTCGGTCCGCACGGCGGCTGCGCTGAATGTCTTGCCGTTGAAATTGGTCACACCCACGAACACGTTGTCTGCGGGGATGAAATAATTTGTGCTGTTGGCCGGATGCGGGTTGGGAAGCATGTTTCCGGGCTGCTTGTCCACATCGAGTCTCAAGATGGCAGAGAAGAATTTGTTGGTGATGACCTGGGCGTTTCCGTTCCCGTTGTATTGTGCGCCTTCGTCGCCAAGTGAGACATAGAGGTAACCGTCCGGGCCGAAGTGGAGATCACCGCCGTTGTGGTTGCCTGCGGAATCAAACTGGCGGATCAAGAACAGTTCTGTCGCAGGCGAGGCGACGTTTGCATTTGTCGGGGTCACTTGAAACCGGGAGATGCACTGATGAAGGCCGCTACCCTGTGAGGTGGGAATAGTGCGGGACGAGAACAGGTAGAAAAATCCGTTGCTGGCGTAGTTGGGGTGAAATGCGAGGCCGAGAAGACCTGACTCGCTGGAAGAATTGACCACTAGGCTCATGAACACAGTCCGGTTCGGGTTTGCCAGGTTTGTGATGACGACAATGCTTCCCCCTTTTTCGAGTATGAACAGGCGGTTGGTTTCTCCGGGAGGTGATGCGATGCAGACGGGTTGGATAAGGCTCACTGCGGGGAAAGCGTTGGCCACCGTGTATCCAAACTGGGGTGGCTGGGCGGGGAAATTGGTGAGCGACGTGTTCGGAACTCGTTGCAACGGCCCTGCGGCGTTCACAGCCAGAACGGCTGAAAACGTCACTATCCCGATCAAAACTCTATAAAACCACTTCCCAAACATGATGCACATGTTGGCCTAAAACACTTTGCCTGTCAAAGTCGCCACATCACACAAAAGGGTCGTATCTCATAACGTTATTTTATTGTGATGATTTGGCCGCCTGCACAAACGCCGCCGCCATCTTCGTCAACGTCGCCCAATCATCCTTCTCCAACACATCCTTCGAGATGAGCGATGATCCCGCGCCCACCGCCACGCAACCCGCCTTGAGAAACTCGCCGATGGTTTTCAAATCCACGCCGCCCGTGGGCACAATTTTCAGATGGGGCAGGGGAGCGCGCAGTGCTTTGATGTAATTCACGCCAAGTCCGTCTGCCGGGAAAATCTTGATGAAGTCCGATCCCGCCTCGTGCGCGAGCTGCGCTTCCGTGGGCGTGTAAGCACCGAGCATGATCGGCAAACCCGCCTTGTGCGCGAGGGGCACAAGCTCGCGGCGGCAGATCGGACTCACGATGAATTGTGCGCCCGCCGCAATCGCCGCCAGACACGTCGCCTCGTCTAATACCGTGCCCACGCCGATGAGTGCGCGGTCGCCGAGCTTCGCACTCGCTTCGCGGATCGCGGCGATGGCGTTGGGCGTGGTCATCGTGATCTCCACAGCGATGACGCCGCCCGCGACGAGAGCTTCCGCCAGCGGTACGGCTTGATCAGCGCGTTTGGCGCGGACGACGGCGATGACGCCTGGGTTCAGGAGTTGTTGAATGATCTGTTGCTTCGAGCGCATGGCGGGATGATGTGGAAAACGAGTTTATTCCGCCAGTTGAACTTGGTGGTTTTCCTTCCGTTTGATGGAAGAGCGGTTTGCGCTTCAAGCATCCGCCGTAAGCCACGTCATGATGAAGATCGCCCCAGTGCCCGCTCAATGAGCGACTTCTCACGCGGGGCGTAGTTCAACTTCAACGCTTCTGCGCGTGCGGTGGTGGTCATCTTCTTCCAGGACTTTTGCAATGCGTTGATCATTTTCTCATCGTCGGCTTTCGCAGCGAGCGGAGCGAGTTGACGTTCGAGGAACACGAGGCAAAGAGCGTCCTCCAGCACGCAGACCTCCGGGTCATTGGGAAAATTCTTCTTCAAGTTCAACTCCTGCACGCGTTGAACGGTCTCTTCATCGTAGCCGACCTCGCGGAGAATCCCACCTGACTTGTCGGCGTGAAATTTTTTCAAGTCTGCCCGCCAGCGCAGGTAGCTGGGTTTGTCCATGGGATACTTGTCGCGAGGAATGAGCCAGCGGCAGATGTGCTGGCAGCGGGCAGCGAGGCGCAACGGCTCACTCGCGTTTGTCGAAAGCTTAATCACCCAGTCAGTCAGCCACCGCGCGTAGATGAGTTCACGTGGATGGCTCTGGCCGTTGACGATCTCCATGTTCGGGTCGCGCGAGTTTTCGGCGTCAAAGCGCCGGATGGCCTCAGCGAAGCGGGCGGAGTCTGTGGGTTTGAATTCCATTTGCACGCGGGGTTATTTCAAACAGACCGATGTTGAGCAAGGATGAATCTGACCACGGATGACTCGGATACCACGGTGGAATGGGTTTTC
>JAYUAV010000023.1:0-6554 GCA_043741175.1 Verrucomicrobiota bacterium | reverse complement strand
GTCGGTTTCCTGTCTTGTCCTGTCGGTTGGTGTCCGTTACCATGACTCACAGAACCGTTGATTCTGTTGAATATCGTGGGTTTCTTGGGAAATTCCATGAATTGCGAAATGGGGTTCAACTCCCCCCGCGTCCACCATTTTCGATAAGTTGGCAGCGTAGCCATCTTTCTTGAGCAAAATCAAATCTCAAAAAATCGCATCACGCTGTCGCCGTGCTTGAGGAGTTTTACTTCTTTCCATACAGCCGGAATTTCCAGTGTGTCACGTCGCGCATGGCCGAGGCCGAATCTTCCACCAGCTTTGAGAACCTTTGGCAGGTTTGGATCATCCAGAAGTTTCTGAGCGAAGGAAGTCGAACGATGCCCCACATTTTTTTCACCGTATGGCGGGTCAGCCAGAATGAGATCAAAGGTCAAACCAGATGAAACGAGTTGAGGCAATGCGGCGAACACATCCTGCGTGCGAACCTCTAGCGTGGTCGGATCAAAACCGGGCGTTGTGGCGTTGCGACGGATGAAGTCAGCGTGCTTCGGAGAAAGTTCCACACAGACAGCGAACGCCGCACCGCGACTCAGCGATTCCAAACTCAATGCGCCGCTGCCGCCAAATAATTCCAACACGCGCGCCCCAACAACGCGTTCGCCAAGCGAGTTGAAGATGGCTTGTTTGACACGATCAATCGTTGGACGCACCGCCATGCCTTTCGGCACTTTGAGAATCCGCCCGCCAGCATGACCGCCAGAGATACGCATCAGCCTGCTCCGCCGCCGGTGACCTTAGCGTCGCCTTTGAGCAGCGCCACGCCGTAGTCGCGGTTCATTCGTGCGATAAAGTCGAGCGAGATTTCCTTCGGACAAACGGCTTCGCAACTGCCGGTCACGGTGCAAGAGCCGAATCCTTCTTCGTCCATCTGCGTGACCATAGCTTTGACGCGCTTGTAGCGTTCGGGCTGACCTTGCGGCAACAAACCGAGATGCGACACCTTCGCGGCCACGAATAGCATCGCACTCGCATTCTTGCACGCGGCGACACACGCGCCGCACCCGATGCATTGCGCGGCGTCCATCGCTAGATCGGAATTTTCCTTCGGCACAAGAATGGAGTTCGCGTCCGGTGCCGCGCCGGTGCGCACGCTGATGAACCCGCCCGCGTGCTGGATGCGATCAAACGCCTTGCGGTCCACCACCAAATCTTTGATGAGCGGAAAAGCCGCCGCGCGGAACGGCTCAACAACGACGACATCGCCGTCCTTGAAACTCCGCATGTAAGTCTGGCACGTCGCGATGCCCTTGTGCGGGCCGTGCGGCTTTCCGTTGATGACGCACGAGCAAGTGCCGCAGATGCCTTCGCGACAATCGTGATCGAAAGCGATGGGTTCTTCGCCACGGTTCGCGATGTCCTCGTTCACCACGTCGAGCATTTCGAGGAACGACATGTTCTCGTTCAGCGCGGGCGATTGGTAGGTCTTGAACCCACCGGGGCTGTTCGCGTTTTTCTGCCGCCAGACTTTCAACGTAATTTTCATGATCAAATCTTCTTTGCTTTTGCGCCGCCCGACTTCGATGACTTCAGCATCAACGTGTGGAATCCGATTTCGCGCTTCGGCGATTTCTTCTCACTCATCAAAGCGCGGATCGCATCGAACACCACGCGGAACTGCTGATCGTATTTTCCTTCCAGTGTCGCGAGCTTCCGCGACAAGTCAGCGTGCGTTGCCAACAACCGCCGCAGTTGCACAAACGTCCGCATGATGGCGAGGTTGGTCTGGATGGCGCGCGGACTGTTCAGAACCCCGGACAACATGGCCACGCCCTGTTCGGTGAAGGCGTAAGGCAACTTGCGTCGCCCACCGTGTTCCCAACTTGAAGTCACAAATTGTGACTTCAAGATGAGTCGGAACTCGTCAGCCGAAAGGCGAAACATGAAGTCTTCCGGAAAGCGTTCCATGTTGCGCTTGACGGCCTGATTCAGAACCTTCACTTCAACTCCGTAAAGTTCTGCGAGGTCACTGTCGAGCATCACCTTCTCACCGCGTAGAAGCACAATCTTCTGCTCGATGCGACGGACTGGAATCAGGCTGGCTTCGCTCATGGCTTGGTCATTTTTTAAGGTCACAAATTGTGACTTCAAACAATCATCACTTGTAACTCCGCGTGCTCATGTGGACTTCCTCATACACGAGCGGCTCTTTATTCAGCATCGGCGCTTTGTCCGGCGCACCACCGTATTCCCAACCGGCAACATACGCGAACGCGTCATCGCGGCGCTTCACGTCGCCGGGGTTCACGAGGCCCTGCTTCGTCTCGGGATCGCTCGGCGTGTATTGATACTCCTCGCGGAAATGGCCGCCACAGCTTTCCTCGCGGTGCAACGCGTCGCGGCACATGAGTTCGCCCAGTTCGATGAAGTCCGCCACGCGGCCAGCCTGTTCGAGTGATTGATTCCAATCCGCCGCTTCGCCGGAGACCATGACGTTCTTCGCATACTCTTCGCGCAATTCACCGATGAGCTTGATGCCGCGTTCCAGCCCGGCTTTGTTGCGCGCCATGCCGCAATGATCCCACATCAACTTGCCGAGTTCCTTGTGGAAGCTGGCGGGCGTGCGCTTGCCTTTGTTGCCCAGGAATTGTTTTGTGGCCGACTGAACATTTTCTTCCGCTTGCTTGAACGCGCCGCTGTCCGTCGCGGGCCGTTTGTCCGGCTTCTGCGACGCGAGATAACCGCTGATCGTCGCGGGCAAAACAAAGTAGCCGTCGCTCAAACCTTGCATCAGTGCGCTCGCGCCGAGACGGTTCGCGCCGTGATCGGAGAAATTTGCCTCACCCAGCACGAACAGGCCGGGGACGTTGCTCATCAGATTGTAGTCCACCCAGAGTCCGCCCATCGTGTAATGCACGGCGGGATAGATCCGCATCGGCGTCTTGTAGGCGTCTTCGTTCGTGATCTCGTGATACATCGCGAACAAGTTGCCGTAACGCTCGCGCACCTTGTTCTCACCGAGACGCGCAATGGCGGCGGAGAAGTCCAGATACACGCCGAGGCCCGTCTCGCCGACGCCGCGACCTTCGTCACAAACGGTCTTCGCCGCGCGGCTCGCGATGTCGCGGGGCGCGAGGTTGCCGAACGCAGAATACATCCGCTCCAGATAATAATCGCGGTCGCCCTCGGCGATGTCGGCGGGATTCTTTTTGCAATCTTCCTTCTTCTTCGGCGTCCAGACGCGCCCGTCGTTGCGCAGCGATTCGCTCATCAACGTGAGCTTCGATTGATAATCACCGCTCACCGGAATGCACGTCGGATGAATCTGCGTGTAGCACGGATTGCCGAAGCACGCGCCGCGTTTGTAAGCGCGCCAGCTCGCCGTGACGTTCGCCTGCCGCGCGTAGGTCGAGAGATTATAGACATTGCCGTAACCGCCCGTCGCCAGCACGACGGCATCGGCGTTGTGCCGCGTGACTTCGCCGGTCTGCAGATTGCGGACGATGATGCCCTTCGCGTGGCCGTCCACGACCACGAGATCAAGCATCTCGGAGTGCGTGTAAGATTTCACCGCGCCCGCACCGATCATCTTGTTCAACGCCGAGTAAGCACCGAGCAACAACTGCTGGCCCGTCTGGCCACGCGCGTAGAACGTGCGCGAAACCTGTGCGCCACCGAACGAACGGTTGTCGAGCAACCCGCCGTATTCGCGCGCGAACGGAACGCCTTGCGCCGCGCACTGGTCAATGATGTTGACCGACACTTCCGCGAGCCGATGCACGTTGGCTTCGCGCGCGCGGAAGTCGCCGCCCTTGATCGTGTCGTAGAAGAGGCGATGCACGGAGTCGCCGTCGTTTTGATAATTCTTCGCCGCATTGATACCGCCCTGCGCCGCGACCGAGTGCGCGCGCCGGGGGGAATCATGGAACACAAAGTTGTGAACCTCGTAGCCGAGTTCCGCCAACGTGGCACTCGCACTCGCACCGGCCAACCCCGCACCGACGACGATGACCTTGTATTTCCGCTTGTTCGCCGGGTTGATGAGCTTGGTGTTGAACTTGTAGCTCTCCCACTTCGAGGCGAGCGGGCCGGCGGGGATGTTGGAATTCAGCGTGGCCATGTTAGTGCGTCTCCTTTGCAGTGGGCGTGGCAGATTCAACGATGGAATGTTTCACCTTCTCGGCGTAATCAGCCCCGACGACACGCATGTAGATCGAAGCGGGAATCGCTGCGTAACCGATGAAAACCGCAATGCTCGCGGCCTTGGCGAACACTTGGATTCGCGGCCACCAGACGTGATCGCGTAGGCCGAACGATTGAAACATTGCCGCCAGTCCGTGACCGAGGTGGATGAACAACAACGCTTGCGCGACGAGATAAAACAGCGCGACCCACCAGACCTGGAAGCCGAGAATCATCATCCCGTAAACGTCCCGGCCTTCTTCGCCATGCAACACAGTCTTGAGTTTTGAGAAATCTCCAACGCCGTTGATGCCGGGCAACAGCGCGGTGAAATGCGCGAGGTGATAGACAATGAATGCCGCGATGACCAATCCGCTCACGAGCATGTAGCGCGATTGCCATGTCGAACCATACGGCTCGCTGTCGTAGTAGGCGACGGGGCGAGCGGCGCGATTTGCCACGGAAAGTTGAATGGCCGACCAGATGTGCAAGCCGACGATCACGAGCAATCCGATGCGCGAACCCCAGACCAGAGCGGGTTTGCTCTGGAGGAAGTGCGCGTAGGTGTTGATGAGTTCCGGCGGGCCGAACACCTGGAGGTTGCCGACCAGATGTGCGATGACGAACGCGAAGAGAAGCGCGCCTGTCCCGGCCATGATGTATTTTTTGCCGAGAGACGAATTAAGAATACCTGACACAATGCTCATGAAAAACGGTTGGGTTACGTGACGACTAAAACGCCTGCGACGGGAGCAGAATCTAGGGAAACACGACGCTGAACGCAATGACAGTTAGGTGGAATAAGGCCGCGCGCTGAGTCAAATGGGGTGCGCTAATCCGAAGCAAATTTTCACCCGCGAATACCCGGAAGGAAAACGAAAGCTTGCCGTGCCTAACCACAACTAGCGTTTGATAGTCGGATTCAACTCGCCGCCAGAATGAAACCCTTTCAAAACTGTAGGTGACAAGGTAACGAGTCGTCTCCGGGCAGCACTCCTTACGTCGTGCCCTACAAGTTTTGAAAGAATCTCAGAATGAATCGCTCTTTCGTGGTCGCCCGCATCGTCCTGTTTCAAATCTGGAAATCCACTGAAGTCTTCTTCTCTCCCTTACTCAACACCCGCATGTCCAGACCGTCATAAACCACGAGCGAGTGCGGCGCGACGCTGTCCATGATAAACACGTTGCCACCGATGGTGCTGCCCGCGCCGATGACGGTTTCACCGCCGAGAATCGTTGCACCCGGATAGATCGTGACGCGATCTTCAATCGTCGGATGACGCTTCTTCCCGCGTAATTGCTGCCCGCCAGAAGTGCTCCGCGCGCCGAGCGTGACGCCATGATACATCTTGACATGATTGCCGATGATGGCTGTCTCACCTACAACCGTGCCCGTGCAATGATCTACGAAGAAGTGCGTGCCGATCTTCGCACCCGGATGCAGATCCATTCCCGAACGACCATGCGCCCACTCGCCCATGATGCGCGGGATGAGCGGGACGTTCTTGAGATAAAGTTCGTGTGCGAGGCGTTGAACGGCGATGGCTTCGATGAATGGATACGCCACGATGATCTCCTCGCGGCTCAATGCGGCGGGATCGCCATTGAACGCGGCTTCCGTGTCCGTCTGGAGAATTTCTCGAATGCGCGGGAGGCTGCCGAGAAACGACAGAGTGATGTCGTGCGCCACACGAGGAATCTCCTTCTTCGCGAGATCGGCGGGCGGATTGTATTCAAGGCTCTTGCGGATTTCATCTTCGAGATTTCCGAGGATTGAATCCAACAACGCCGCTGTCTCCACCTTGATCTCGGAGGAGTGGATCAATTTCTCGTCAAAGAAACCGGGGAAGAGCAGGCGCAACAAATCCTTGGTGATGGAAGTGACGGCACTTTTGGAAGGCAGATTCTTGCCGTCCAAATGATTGATGCCGCCTGCGCGGGCGTAGGAGGCGATGAGGTCGTTGGTCAATTGTGTGACCGGGTCATTCACGGAGGTGAGTATCAGGGAGGAAAACGGGCAAGGCAAGTTTGTGCGATGTGACGGGTGCGACCGGAAGTGGCGGTCACACTTTGGAGTGCGGAGACTTGTCACCGCTTTCGTTGCCTGAGCGACTTGTCGCTCAGGCAGAGCCGCGAAAGCATTTGTGGCTCGGCTTACGCCAGAGAGCGTTGCTATACTGCAAGCGTCTTGTTCTTTGCGACGCACCGCTGGACGCGGTGCTGCTGGGACGACAAGGCGTCCCAGCAGTAAAAACGGTGACAAGTCTCCGCACTCCATATCCGTCTCGCGGCTCTCCCACGCTGACCGCCACTTCGGGTCGCATCGGGCGCATCTTGACACTGCCCCCGGAGCGCGGCCTTCAGGCCGCTTCAACGCCCGAGTGGCAGTGGAT
>JAYUAV010000022.1:0-2996 GCA_043741175.1 Verrucomicrobiota bacterium | reverse complement strand
GAATGTGTTCTTGCGTTGAAATAAAACCCAGATATTTTTTCTTACGTAACCCGCGCGTTGAGCAACTTGTGTTGACTCTGCTTTATTTTCTTCCGCGCGGAAGAAGCGGGTGCTGGGCAGAAAACGTGTGTCGCCCAGCACCCGCTTATCTTTTTCAGAAATCCTCCGAAAGCCTCTGGTTTTTGACTTGGTTGTCCCAAGCGTGCCTGTTCTACTCCGCGCATGTGCGCCGCCCGCCGCGCCGTCATTGATGTCGGCACGAATTCGGTGAAGTTGCTCGTGGCTGATGTTTCAGGCCGCGACATCCAGCCCGTCTGCGAGGAAAGCAAACAGACGCGGCTCGGCCAGGGCTTCTACGAAACACACCGCCTGCTCCCCGAAGCCATCGCAAACACCGCTCAAGCCGTCGCCACTTTCGCCGAACAGTCGCGCACGTTGAAATCGCTTCACCTCCGGGTCATAGCCACGAGCGCAGCACGGGATGCCTTGAATGCAAATGAACTTTCCTCTGCCATCGAGCGCGCTTCCGGCATCCCGCTCGAAATCATATCCGGTGAGCGCGAAGCGGATTGGGCATTTCAAGGCGTGACCACTGACAGCGCGTTGGCAAACACACCGATCCTTCTACTCGATGTCGGCGGTGGCAGTGCCGAATTCATTTTGGGTGAAGGCGCGGACAAGCATTTTTGCCAAAGCTTTCGGCTCGGCACGGTGCGTTTGCTGGAAACCATTCCGCACAGTGATCCGCCCGCAGCAGATGAACTCGCGGAAACGCGACGTTGGTTGCGAGAGTTCGTCGAAGATAAAATCCGCCCGGCACTTGGCCCGGCGTTGGAGCGCGAATCTAAACTTCATCCTGACCAAACCGCCATCTCGCTCGTCGGCACGGGCGGCACGACGACTATTCTCGCGCGCATGGAGGCGGCGTTGGAAACTTATGATCGCTCGGTCATCGAATCCACGCGCCTCAGCCTCGCGCGTGTGAAATGGCACAGGGAAAATCTCTGGTCGCTGCCGTTGGCGAAGAGACAGGAAATCGTTGGACTGCCAAAGAAGCGAGCGGATGTGATCTTGCCCGGTGCGGCGATCATCGAGGCGGTGATGGAGGCGTTCAACTTTGAGGAATTGCGCGTGAGTACTCGTGGACTGAGGTTCGCGGCGGTAATGGAAGAAGGCCGAAATGGAACGCAGGTTTTTCAAAAATACCCACAGCAACGGATGTAAGTCCGCGCCAGAGTTATTGAGGCTCGCGCAATACGGTGACGGAGCGCGGGCTTCAGCCCGCTTCAACTTCCGAATTCACGCGGCGACTAAAACTCAATGCTCGCGTGCAATTTTAACACTGAAGCGGCGTGAACGCCGCGCTCCGCTCGCGCACGTTGTCGCGTCACTCTATTTCGCGAGGCTCAATAGAAGTTCCTAGCGCTTGAAGAAAGTTTCCGTGAGCGATCCGCGTTCGGTACGAATGACAACCCCGTTCGTAATGTTGTGCTGCTTGAACCAGCCTTGCGGCACTTCAAGAACAAACTGGATGTTGCCCGTGCGCGATTGCACGCCCCGCTCGTCGCCGGGTTGCAGATCAATCATCTCAGCAATTTTTCCGTCCGGCTCAATGTAAGCCGCCGAGAGCGGCACGATGCAGTTCCGCATGTAAAAATTCCTCGGCTCTGGATTTGGAAACACAAAGATCATCGCTTCATTCTCGGCCATCTTCGTTCGGAACATCATACCCGTGGCGATCTCCACCGGTTCATGACAAATCTCCGCGACCATTTCTTCGCTACCGACACTGACTTTTATGATCGGCAACTTCGGTTGCGCGTGCAACAAATGTTGCACAGGAGCAAAGACCATCGGGACACTCACCGGCGGGTTGGCTGCGGTTGGCTTCTTTGAAGTCGCAGACCACAAGATACCCGCGACCACGAGAATTATCGCGATGACGATCAGCCAGAAATTACTTTTTGAGGTTCTGTTCACGCAGGTCAGTTTAGCAATGACTTCACTTGAGGACAGATTTTTTACCTGCGGCTTCGGGCTGGTTTGTTTCAACCGGATTCGTATCATCCAGCGGTCACAGGCTGACGTTGGATCGTTTTCACCTGAGCAATTGAAATGAAAATCATCGGAGTCATTCCCGCGCGATATGCTTCCAGCCGGTTTCCCGGCAAGCCGCTCCATCCCATCGCGGGTAAGCCGCTCATCCAGCGCGTCGTGGAACAATGCCGCAAAGCAAAGTCGCTTTCCGAAATCATCGTTGCCACGGACGATGCGCGCATCGCGGAGGTCGCGAAGAAATTTTGCCGCGTGGAGATGACGCGCGAGGATCATCCGAGCGGTTCGGATCGGATCGCGGAAGTGGCGGCGCGTTGCGAGTGCGACGCCATCGTCAATATCCAAGGGGACGAACCTTTGATTGATCCTGCCGTGATAGACCTAGTGGCGCAGGCGTTGGTGGGCTGCGAAATGTCCACTGCCGCCACGCAGATCAAAGACGCCACGGAGTATGACAACGCGAATGTGGTGAAAGTCGTTGTCAACCTCGCGGGTCGCGCTTTATATTTTTCCCGGCGCACGATTCCGTATCTGCGCGATGCCGCCAGTCGTTCAGCAAGCGAACAGTTGGCGGCGTTTCCTTTTTTGAAACACCTCGGCATTTACGGATTCCGTCGCGAGACGTTGTTGCGGCTCGTGAAGTTTCCTGTGTCGCAACTGGAGAATGCAGAGAAGCTCGAACAGTTGCGTGCGTTGGACAATGGCATCCAGATCGCGGTGGTGAAGGTGGATTACGACAGCGTAGGTGTGGATGTTCCGGCGGACGTGGAACGGGTGGAGCGGCTGCTGGGGAGTTGATAGTTGTTTGAGTTGATGGTTGATAGTGGGAACGCGCGTGCTGTGCTTTGCTATCAACTATCAACTCACAAAACTATCAACTGATTCCAAATGAAATTCATATTCGTCACCGGCGGCGTGGTCAGTTCGCTCGGCAAGGGCCT
>JAYUAV010000021.1:0-4922 GCA_043741175.1 Verrucomicrobiota bacterium | reverse complement strand
CCCAAAATGTTTTTGAGTTTGAAGCATTCAAAGCTCTATGAATCTACTTCAATTTCTTCACCAGCACCTTGGAGTTGCGACCACTTTGATCGTATTTCTCGCGGCGCGCGGGCGGGAGATCGTCGGGCGTGCCTTCGCTGAAGCCGCCTTTGGATTGGAAGTAGGTGAACGCCTGTGTCGAAAGCGTGAGCAGTTCGCCGAGGCCGAGTTCGCGGGCCTTACTCTCGACGAACTGGATCAACTTCCGACCGATGCCTTGATTCTCGTGCGAGGCGCTGACGTAGAGACAGGCGAGTTCGCCTTTCTTCTGTTCGGGATAAACATGCAACGCCACACACGCCACCGGGTTCTTATCAATCTCGAAGATGTAATAGTCGCCGAGTTGTTTCTCGATGACGGCACGGGTGCGTTTGACGAGTTCGTCGGATTGTACGCCTTTGTCCGTGAGCAATTGGATGGCGCGGATGTCCTTCTTCTTCGCGGGCCGAATCTGCTGATACTCGTTGGCGTAGATGAGCGTGCCGATGCCTTCGTTGGAAAATACTTCAGCCAACAAACCTTCATCCACTTTGCCGTTGATGACGTGGACACGCTGCACGCCCGCGCGACAGGCGGCGGCGGCGTGTTGTGCTTTGGAAAGCGTGGCGGAGGTGAACTCGCATTTGTTTTTCTCCAGCAAAGAAGTGAGTTCACCCACGATCATCTGCCGGATGAGTTTGCCCTGACAATACAAGCCGTCCGCCGTGGTGATGAAAATCAGCTTCACCGCCTTGAGCGCATCGGCGACGGCCAGCGCAACGCCGTCGGAATTCACGCGATACGTTTTGCCATCGCCATCGAAGCCGAGTGGCGGGATGACGGGGATGACTCCTTGCGCGAGGAGCGTTTGCAACAACTCCACATCCACGCGCTCGACTTTGCCAGTCAGCAAATGATCCACGCCCTGAATGATGCCCATCGGATGCGCGATGATGGCATTGGTGCTGGCGGCGCGAATGTCATTGGCGCTCAGGCCTTCGAGGATTTCGTGCGTCAACCGGTTCGCCGCCGTGAGCGAAAGTTTGAGCGTGGCAGCATCGGTGACGCCCGCACCGTCGAGATTGGATGTAACAACCTTTTGTTCCTCGGCAAGTGCCTTGATCTGCGCCGCCGCGCCATGAACGATGACAACGCGGATGTTCAGCGAGCGCAACACCGCGACATCGAGCAGGATGTTGGCGAAGTTTTCGTCGGTGACGATGGCGCCGTCCAGCGCGAGGATGAAGGTCTTCTCGCGGAAGCGCGGAATGTATTGCAGGATGCCCCGCAGGTCGGTTGGTTTCACGTTCGGTCGTTAGTCGTTGTTCTGACGTGCAGATTAGTAAGCAGTTTCTCCGGCGATTCAATAATTATTTCGCGTAGTTGGAAACTGCGGCGAATTCGTCACCTGTTCTGTTGGATTGGGTGTGACTAGAAATGCGGCGCGGAATTTTTTGGATTTCACGATTTAGTGTGTCGCGGTACCGCCAGCGTTGATGGGAACATACCAAAGTTTGAACCCCAACTCGCCATTCCCGTATCCGGCGTGTTTTATCGGGACGCAGCACATGTTTTCCATCGTGTGCTAGAACACAACGCAGACCTCAGGGTGACGCATAACGAAGTGGGAATCGTCGCGCTGCGCCGCAACGCCCCACGATTGAGCGGAATTGAGTTCGGCGTTACAGACTCACTTCGCGGCGAGCGCGGCTTCGATCTCTTTGGTCAACTCTTCTGATTCAGGCGCGACCTTGGACTCGAAGCGTTTGATGATCTTGCCGTCTTTACCGACGAGGAACTTGTTGAAGTTCCATTTGATGTCGCCGGGGAAGGTTGAGTCTTTGCCAGCGAGCGCGACGTAGAGCGGGTGGCGGTTTGCGCCGTTGACTTCGATCTTCTCGAACAGCGGGAACGTGACGTTGTATTTGCTGGAGCAAAAAGTTTTGATGTCGTTGCTCGTGCCGGGTTCTTGCCCGCCGAATTGGTTGCACGGAAAACCAAGCACGACGAAACCCTGTGCCTTGTATTTCTGGTAAGTGGCTTCGAGTCCCGTGTATTGCTTGGTGTAACCGCACTTGGACGCGACGTTGACGATGAGCACGGCTTTGCCCTTATAAGCGGCGAGCGTGGTGGGTTTGCCGTCAATGTCTGCGAGTTTGATGTCGTAGAGGGATTCGGCGGAAGCGGCGACGGCGGTCATGGCGATGAGTGAGGCGATCAGTGTTTTAATTTTCATGGTTTTAGGATCGTTGTCTGCAACCGAGTGAATCAGACGGGTGACGTGATGACAACATTCAATACCCGGAGACAAGCTGGCGTTCGGCAGCCGTGAGTAACTTCCACTTGCCTGAGGGCAGGTCATCGAGGATGAATCTCCCGATGCGCACGCGGAGCAATCGTAACGTCGGGTGGCCAATGGCGGCGGTCATGCGGCGCACCTGACGGTTTTTACCTTCGATCAACTCCAACCCGATCCAGCAATCGGCGACGGTCTTGCGGAAACGAATTGGTGGATCGCGTGGCGCGATTTGGGGCTGCGGCTCAAGCATCCACGCGCGACATGGTAAAGTTTTTCGTCCTTGGATCACGACGCCGCGCGATAGTTCACGGAGGGCTTCCGCCGTGGGGATGTGTTCCACTTGCACCCAATATTCGCGTTCGTGTGCGTGGCTTGGTTCGAGCACGCGCGCGTTCCATTCCGGTTCATCGCTCAACAGGATTAAGCCTTCGGAGTCCGCATCAAGCCGCCCGATGGGATAAACGTCCTTCGGAAAACCAAACTCCGCGAGCGGACGATTCGGCGAGCCGTCGGAAGTGAATTGAGAGATGACTCCGTAAGGTTTGTTGAACGCGAGGAGCATTCCAGTTCAGTTTGCCATAACTTGTGTCTCCACCCAGCGCGCCATGAGCCAGAGCAGATCGGCGAGGCGGTTCAGGTAGATGATGATCTCGGCGTTGTGGAGTTGCTCTGTCTCTTGCAACGCGCAGACGCGTCGTTCCGCGCGACGGCACACAGTGCGCGCGACATCGAGTGCGGCGGAATTCAAACACGAACCGGGCGTGGCCCAGCCTTTGAACGAAACGCTCTGCGACTCGATCTCTTTGACAAGCGCGTCGAGTTTGTGAGTGAACGGCGAGGTGACGAGCGAGTAACCATCCTTGATATAGCGGGGCAAATCCTCGACGGCGGTGGCGAGTTCGCCCATGACCGAGACGAGGTCTTTCTGGATCACGAGAAGATTCGCGCTGATGAAATCGTGCTGGGCGGACGCGCGGGCGAGGCCGAGCGCGGTGTTGAGTTCGTCCACACAACCGTAGGCTTCCACGCGCGGATGACACTTGCTGACGCGCCGCCCATACATCAGTGCGGTCATGCCTTTATCTCCGGTCTTGGTGACGATGCTCATGTCGCCGCGTCCGTGGTGTCAAAGCTCAACTGGTTTGGCGCGGCATTTGTGGTCGCTGCCGGGTTGTCGTCGCCTTGCAACTGCACTAGCGCAAGTCGGATGAGTTTTCCCTGAAACGAATATCCCGTGGCGACGACTTCCAGCACGGTCGCCCCCGCTGTTGCTGTTTGACCTTCGGGCAATTGATGCCGCTTCTCATCGAACACCTCACCCGTCGCCGCCAACACCGGCACAAGTCCGACGCGGCGGGCGGCATCGCGACACGCGTCCTGAAAATGTGAGAGCTGCGCCACGAGATTCGGCTGGCCGGAAAGAGACGCGGCGCGGTTCAGGGCAAAGATATGATCCAGCGTGAACACCTGCACGTTGAGCCATTCGTTTTCCGCGCGACGGAGTTTGTCCACTTCGAGGCGCAGCGTGGACTTCTCGCCATCGTTGGCCTTCTGCATGAACGCGGTGAACTCTCGCACTTCCTTGGCCATGCGCTCTGTGATGTCGTTGGCGAGGCCGGTGGTTTTGTCCGCCTGTTCCTGCACGTTCTGAAGTTGATCGGACGCACTGCTGATTTTCGCGACGCAGTGTTCGAGGTTCTGAATTTTATCCGTCGCCTCACGCAGCGAACTGGTTTCGATCAACTTCACCAGCGCGCCGTATTTGATGATAGCGCGATATTCCAAGAGGTAAGGCAGAATGCCAAGAATGGCGGCGAGCGTGACGCAAACAACGCAGGCCATGACCTCCCAACGTGTGAGCGGCAACTTGGCTTGGAAATAAAATAGAAAGTAAGCGAGTCCCAACATGAAGCCGTCTGCGACGAAGAACGGCCACTTGGGGACTTTCAATTCAGGAAGCTCTAGTGCGTCTTGCATGGCTGGATGCTAGACGAAGAGGGCAGGGGGCTTCAAGCAGTTCGGCAAAGTCTGTTTGCGGCACTCGGGGTATCTAGAGTAATCGCGTTGCCGACATAGATTGCGGTAATTTCCAAATTCAATGTCACGGTAAGCGTATCCGGTAATAGCGTGCGGGTTTATTTGTCGCGCCTCCAATATCAAGGTAGTTCAGCGTGACGACGCTGCCAGTCGGAGCAATCATAACTGCGCTCCGATCCGAAAAGTTGTTTATGAAACTGCCAGATGCACCAGTCGTTGCAGATTGCAACACGTTGGACATCCCACCCGGCGATGTCCAAGACAGGGCAATGTTGTTTCCTTGTTTGGTGATAGAAGTGATGCGAACCAGTTGAGAAACCGGATCCAACCGCCAAAGTTCGTTGCCAAACACCCCATCATCAGCGGAGAAATAATAGGCGTTGTTGTATTCTTGCATCCGTGTTGCCATGGAGCCGGGGTAGCCAAGATTAATGTCGGCGACTTGCGAAACGGTAGTCCCGTCGTACTTCCACAACTCCAATCCCGTGATGCCGTCATCCGCCATGAAGTAGACCTCATTTTTGAAGGCAACCGTGTAGTAGGCGGCTATTCCGCTGAAGTCCGTAAT
>JAYUAV010000020.1:0-4695 GCA_043741175.1 Verrucomicrobiota bacterium | reverse complement strand
TGCCGCGACGTGGAATTCGACAACGCCTATCTCTTCAAGTATTCGCAACGCAAAGACACGCCCGCCGCAGCGATGCCGAATCAATTGCCGGAAGAACTCATCGAATCGCGCCACGCCCGTCTGCTCGAACTTGTGAACGCCGTCGCCAAACGCAGATACGACGCATTCGTCGGACGCACGGTTCAAATCCTCGTTGAAGGCCCAAGCAAGAAAAACGAAGCCCGCATGATGGGTCGTACGCCCTGCGGTAAGCTGGTGTTGTTCGACGGCAACGAACGGCATCGCGGCCAACTCATGGATGTGCGGATCACACGAGCCGGTGCGTCGTTCACGCTCTACGGCGATCCCGCAATCGTGGGGTTGTAACACGTAGCAGCCGACGTGAGGAGGCTCTGACTTCCAATCGGCAATCGTAAATCGGCAATTCAGCCAGAGCCTCCTTACGTCGGCTGCTACGAAATTATTCGTTTGAACACTCTCGCTGGATTCGCTGTCATTCTTTCCGTAGAATCGAAAACAGAAATGAATACTGGAATCAACGCCATCAACGAAGCGGTCAAGGAAGCGAGCGCCTTCACGCAACCGCTGTTTAACGAACTGGGAAAAGTAATCGTCGGGCAAAGCTATTTGACCGAGCGACTCGTCATCGGCCTGCTCGCCAACGGCCACGTCCTCCTCGAAGGCGTGCCCGGCTTGGCGAAAACCTTGGCCGTCAAATCCATGGCCGCGTGCATCCACGTCAAATTCTCGCGCCTGCAATTCACGCCGGACATGCTGCCCGCCGACGTCATCGGCACGCAGATTTACAATCCTCAATCCGGCGGCTTCACCACGCGCAAAGGCCCGGTCTTTGCCAACCTCGTTCTCGCCGACGAAATCAATCGCGCGCCCGCCAAGGTGCAAAGCGCGTTGCTCGAAGCCATGCAGGAAAAACAGGTCACCATCGGCGACCAGACCTACAAGCTCGACGAACCGTTCCTAGTGCTCGCCACGCAGAATCCCATCGAGCAGGAAGGCACGTATCCGTTGCCCGAAGCGCAGGTTGACCGCTTCATGTTGAAATTGAAGATCGGTTACCCGACGCGTGCCGAGGAGCGGCAGATTCTCCAAGTGATGGCGAAAACGAGCGGCACGCCCACGTGCACCGCCGTCGTCACGCCGTCGCAAATCCTCAAGGCGCGTGAAATCATCAACGACATTTACGTGGACGACAAGGTGAAGGATTACATCGTGGACCTCGTCTGCGCCACGCGCGACCCGGAGCATTACAAGATCGCGGTGAAGGATTTCATCCAGCTTGGCGCGTCGCCGCGCGCGACCATCGCGCTCACGCTCGCCGCCAAGGCCTACGCGTTCCTGAAAGGCCGCGGCTACGTCACGCCGCAGGACGTGAAAAGCATCGGCATGGACGTGCTGCGCCACCGCGTGGCCATCACCTACGAAGCCGAGGCCGAGGAAAAAACCAGCGAAACGGTCATCCAGAAAATCTTTGATGAACTGCCCGTGCCGTGAAATGAAAATTAAATTGCTCGCATGGCAATTAAACTGCACCAATGGCAAACGACCGCGCTTGCAAAATGGCACTCTGCTAGGCGGCAAGGAATCATCGAAGCCGTAACTGGCTCGGGGAAAACCTATGTTGCATTTGGCGCGTTGGAACAACTGCACGCCGAAGACAGGAAACTAAACACCTTGATTGTTGTCCCAACCGTTCCATTGATGAACCAGTGGCTTAATAAATTGTCGCAGTTATTTCCTGACCGCAGAGTTGGTCGAATTGGCGACGGACATTCTGACGACTTTTCCAGATTTCCATTTGCTTGTGTTGCCATCATCAATTCAGCAGTTCGACACGTTGAGAAATTGCTCGGTCACACACGGCATGGAACTGTTAAGAGTTTTCTAATTGCTGACGAGTGCCATCATTATATTGATGCGCCAGTGTTTCGACGCATTCGCGAGTTCCCCTTTCACTACACGCTTGGCTTGTCTGCCACGATTGAACCATACGAAGTATCGGGACTTGGCAAAGTCATCTATGAATATGGTTTCGGAGATGCAAACGACGACGGACTTGTTCCGAGTTTTGATTTGGTGAACACGAATGTTTCACTGACTTCGGGCGAGCAAGCGGATCATGAGCGGCTTTCGGAAAAAATCAAAGACCAGTATTTGCTGATACGAGAAGCATTTCACTACGAATTACTGAACGTTCCAAAGCACGAGTTTTTCCTGCGGCTCAAGCAACTCATGTCGAGAGAAGACGGCAGCGAAGACCCAGTGATTAAACGATATTTCGGGCTGCTGTTTAGGCGCACAAAGATTTACTACATGTCAGAGCGCAAGATGGCTCTTGCAACCGACTTGATTCGGCTCTTGGTGCAGGACGGCAACAAGAAGGTGATTGTATTCTTTGAGCGAATTGATTCAGCGGAAGATGTCCAAGAGGATGTTGCGCTTGAAGCCGCCTCAAAACTTCGCACTCGAATTCAGGAGGTCATGCAAACCTGGTGCAAGGTATTTCACAGCGGATTGCAGCGGGCAGAGAGAGAGGAAGTCCTCCGTGAGTTCCGCGCAAACAAGCAATCGGCGTTGTTGGCGTGTCGTTGTCTCGACGAAGGGATTGATATTCCTGAAGTTGATGCGGCAATTCTCGTCGCGTCCACCCAATCACGTCGTCAGCGGATTCAGCGAATCGGCAGAACACTTCGCCGTGGCGATGGCGAGAAGCGCCCGCTAATCATCACGCTATTCTGCCAAGAAACTCGCGACGAGAATGTCATCCAAAACGATGCGGAGATTTTTGCCGGTGTCGCGACATTCCACGAAGCCGACGAACGCGCTTGCGTGAAAGATGTGAAGAAAATACTGGAACGAGCAGCGCGAAAGGAATGAAACGATGAAACCTCAACCGCACGAGTTAATTGTTCGCGTCGGAAAACGTCAGTCGTTTGCCTCCTATTTGACTGCTTACGAACACGCCGTGGAGCAGTTATTCGATTCCGTCGTGAGTGGGCGCGAGCCAGCAGAGTTAATTGCTCCACCGTTGCTGTTTTTGATGCGCCACACAATGGAACTCGGATACAAATTTACGCTTTGGGAACTTTGCGAGATGAATGGCAACCCCTACGACTTTCAACGCTTTAATGATCACCGGCTTGGTGAATTGCACGACGCTCTTCGCGAAACGCATCGCAAAGCTGTTGACAAATACGGCTTGCCGGAAACCCATGTGGAGAACTTTGAGGAGTATTGTGAGAAAACTGAAGCAGGCATGAAGCAATTCAGTCAGTTGGATTTCAACTCCATGAATTTCCGCTATCCGACCGACAAAAAAGGAAATTTAAGTTTGCCGAGCGAGGCGACGGTAGATTTGGTGGCGTTCAAACGACTATTCGACGATGCAATGGTTTTGTTGCGCCATACTACCGATGTGTTGAGCGAGTATATTGACATTCACAATCGGATGGAAGCAGAGGCCAGAGCGAATTGGTAATTTCCCCATGATTCCCCGCGAGATTCTCAAAAAAATCCGGCAGATCGAGCTGCGCACGAACCGCATCGTGACCGCGTCTTCGGAGCGCGGCTGTGTCGCGGAGACCAGCCGCAGCACGCCCGCCATTTCCAACGCGCCCACGAACCACCACGCGCTGCGGCTGGGTCTTCCGCCTTCGCTGCGCTTCGGCGCGACGGGGCGACCACAGCCGCGCTCCGTTTCCGTCAGCCGAAATTCTAAACCTCTCGAATTCGAGACCTTTAGAAATTATGGCGAATTCGCCATAATTAGAAGCCGGTCGGTCATCATTTCACCCCACTGAACGCATGAGCAAACCCAAGTCAGCCATCATCGAAGTTCAAGGCACGGCCATCACGATTCTGTCCGGGCGGCAGGACGACTACATCAGTCTCACGGACATCGCCCGCTACAAGGACAGCGAGCGGACGGATTACCTCATCCAAAACTGGATGCGGAATCGGAACACGATTGAGTTCTTGGGTGTCTGGGAGCGGTTAAATAACCGAAGTTTTAATCCCATCGAATTCGATGGGATTAGAAAACAGGCCGGGCTGAACAGTTTCATCCTGACGGCCAAGCGTTGGATTGAAGCGACCCGCGCGGTTGGATTGGTTTCCAAGGCCGGACGTTACGGCGGCACGTTCGCGCACAAGGACATCGCGTTTGAATTTGCTTCTTGGATTTCCGTTGAGTTCAAGCTCTACCTCATCCGCGAATTCCAGCGGCTCAAGGAGGACGAGAACCGCCGGCTCTCGCTCGCTTGGAATCTCAACCGCACATTGTCGAAGCTCAATTACCGCATCCACACTGACGCGGTGAAGGCACACCTGATTCCGGCCGAGGTCACACCCGCACAGGCGGCCATCACTTACGCGACCGAAGCGGATTTGCTAAACGTCGCACTTTTCGGTCATACCGCGCGACAATGGCGCGACGCGAATCCCAAGCTGGAAGGCAACGTCCGCGACTACGCGGGCATCGAACAACTTCTGGTTCTCTCCAACATGGAGGGCATGAATGCTGAATTCATTCACATGGGATTAGCGCAAGGCGAACGGTTGAAAAGGTTGAATCAAATCGCCATTCGTCAGATGCAGGTTTTGACTTCCTCGAATCTGAAGGCATTGCCGGGCGCGAAATAATTACACCATGATTCCCCGCGAGATTCTCAAAAAAAT
>JAYUAV010000019.1:0-14303 GCA_043741175.1 Verrucomicrobiota bacterium | reverse complement strand
TGGGTGGCATGTTGAACGCCGGCCCGACGCGATTGGAAGCAGCAGCGTGGCGTGGCGTGCCTGCGGTGGTTTCCACGGGTTGCCTCGATATGGTGAATTTTGGTTCGCCCGAAAGCGTGCCTGCGAGATTTGCCGGGCGGAAATTCTATCAACACAATCCTCAGGTGACGCTGATGCGCACCACGCCGGACGAGTGCAAGCAGCTTGGAAAGATTCTCGCCGGAAAACTCAACCTCTCGACTGGCCCTGTGACAGTGCTGTTGCCGTTGCGCGGCGGCAGCGTGATCAGCGCGCCGGGTGGCGCGTTCCACGATGCTGCCGCAGATGGCGCACTTTATTCTGAGTTAAAAGCTGGATTGCGATCTGACATCGAAGTGAAGGAGATGGATTGCACGATCAATGATCCTGTGTTCGCCGAAGCGTGTGCTCGCGCGTTATTAAAAAATCTTGGGGCATGACTGAAACTTCCGCTCAAGGTTGGTGCGGTGCAGTGACGATTTGGAGTGCGGTGACTTGTCGCCGCTTTTCCTGCTGGAACGACTTGTCGTTCCAGCAGCACCACGTCCAGCGGTGCGTCGCGTCGGGGCAGGCGTGTTGTTCCAAACGGACGCCCTCACACACGCATCAAACCGCTCTACGCGGTTTTGCCATAGCGACAAGTCGCTCTGGCCACGAAAGCGGTGACAAGTCACCGCACTCCAAAGGCGGAACGTCGCTTCCAATCACACCCCAAATCTAGCGGCATTGATTTAATCTCTGAATGAAAACAAACTCTAAAACTCCCGCGCCGTTTCATCAGTCACTGATCAGTGTGATTGGAAGCAAGCATGTGGACGCGGTGGAAATTTCCGGCAAAAAAATCACGCCGAAGAGTCCGCATTGGTCTGTGAGCAAACGCACATTGCACGGCGGCAAGCAGGAGGGCGTCGAAATTGTTGTCGTCAATAACGGCAGGTTCACGTTCACCATCGTGCCAACTCGCGGCATGAGTGTGTTGGAGGCGAGACTCGGCGAAGTAAGGCTGGGTTGGGATTCTCCGGTGAAGGAAGTGGTTCACCCGCATCACATCAATCTTCAGAGTCGCGGCGGGCTGGGCTGGCTCGAAGGATTCAACGAGTGGGTGGTGCGTTGTGGTCTTGAAAGTAATGGCGCGCCGGGCACGGACAGGTTCACGAACAATAACGGCGACGAGGCGACGATGGAACTGACGTTGCATGGCAAGATCGCCAACATCCCGGCGAGCGAGGTCGAGGTGGTGGTGGATCGCACTGCGCCGTATCGGATCACGATTCGCGGGCGTGTGGATGAGCGCATGATGTTTGGGCCGCAGTTGGAATTGTGGACGGAGATTTCCACCGTGCCGGGGTCGAACGAGATTCGCATTGCGGACACGATCACAAATCGCGGCGCGACGGCGCAGGAGTTCGAGCTTCTTTATCACGCGAACTATGGTTCGCCATTGCTGGAGGCTGGGGCTTCATTCCACGCGCCTGTCGCGGACGTGACGCCGATGAACAAGCGTGCGGCAAAGTTTGTGAAGGACTATGCCAGTTTCGCGGAACCAACGAAGGGTTTTGTTGAACAGGTTTATTGCTTTTATCCGCTCGCCGATGTGAAGGGCAAAACGATCATCGCGCTGGCAAACCGAAAGCGAGATCGCGCGGTGTCCATGACGTACGCGGTCAGGGAACTGCCTTATCTCACGCTTTGGAAAAACACTGCGAGCGATGGCGAGGGGTACGTGACGGGTCTCGAACCGGGCACAAACTTCCCGAACCATCGCGGCATCGAACGCAGGCTGGGGCGCGTGCCGAAACTGGCGCCGGGCGAGAGTCACCGTGCGACGATTGACTATGCCATCCACGCCAACTCGCAGGAGGTGTGCGATGTCGTGAAACGCATTGCGGCGATTCAGGCGCGGCAAAAATCAGTGATCCATCGCGAACCGGAGAAGCGGGGTTGAACTGATTTGCTAAAATTGAAATTCCACACCGAGAAATAAATCTATGTCTTACGCGCCCAAAGTCGTTCCCAAACCTGTCATTGTCGGGTTCTTCATCCTCGGACTGTTATCGTCCGTGGCGTTCCGCGCGCTCATTCTGTTGCAGAAGTACAATCCCGAATGGGTGCGGCCTGTCTGGTATTTCGGCGTGGTGGGTTTTACGGTGTTTTTCATGTATCGCTATTTCATCTCGCAGCGGCGCAAGCGCACCATCGCGCACTCCGGTATCATCAAGAAGATCAGCGAGGGTGCGACGTTGAGCGCGGACGAGCGCGACGCTGCGCTGTATCTGCTCAAGTCCGTGCGCGCGTCACAGGAGGATTGGAACTATCTCGCGATCTTCGTACTCTCAATCATCGCCATCGCACTAGATTTATTCCTGCCGGGGAAATGAAATCGGTGTGTTCTCAAAATGGTGTTCCCTGTTCCAGCACCGGAGGTGCGAGAGAAGTTAGCCCACGGCGTGAGCCGTGGGAGAGATCGGCAAAATCCACAAGCCCCGGCGGGGGCGAAAGCAATCCACGACTTCCGCGAAGAATCTGTCACCCCTCCGGGGCTTGGCATTTCCACACTTCAACTCACGCCGTGGGCTAACTTCTGTCACTGCGCCGCAGCTAAAACTGATTTGAAGCACACCTCCTACGGCGCGAGCTGCACTGAGACGCGATAGAATCGCGGCCCGGGTGCAAGAGTGTTCGTGATGCTGAATGTCCCCGTAGTGTTGGTGATGTTCGGAGATGTATTCAGCAACGTCCAAGCGGTGTCTGCCAGATTGGTCGTGGTGGCAAGTTTGTAAGATCGCCCGCCGAGCAGTGGACTGAAGTTGAGTTGGATATTGCCTGCCGTCAGCGTGTGGCTGGTCAGCAGCGTGGACGCCGCATCTGTCGGGTCTGTGCCGAGGATGTATTCGCGATGATTCGAGAATCCGTCGCCGTCGGAATCAATCGCTCCATCCATCGCGCCGTTGAAATAAAAGTCCGACCACCACGCGGGCACGGAATTGTCTGTCGGATTATCCTGTGCGGCGACGTAGCTCCATCGCATCGCGTCGGCCATCACCACGACGTTTGTCTCGCCGGTGTTGTTGGCGATGACGGCGAATCCACCCGTGCCAGCGGCGAAGTTCACGTTGGAAGCCACGAGTTGCCACGCACCGCCGTTGATTGTTTGGTTCAATGAGTGAGTGATCGTGCCGCCGTTGTAATAAATCGTGATCGGCGCATTTGTCGTGCGACCAGTGCCAGCGGGATGCCACTCAGATACGTCGTAAAGTCCGAGCGTCGGGATGTTCGGGACATAAGTCGCCTCGGCGCTCGCAATGAATCCTCCCGTCACAGCGGCATATTGATAGTAACTCCCGTATTTGTCCGTGGCGGATGTGCCCAGAGTCCAACTGCCGGAATACAACGCAGATTCATTATCCACAATCAATCTGCCCGCCGTCGTGAAACTCATCGCAGTGGAGCGTAACGTTCCGCCCTCTGTCTGTGCCAAGACGCGGAAGAAGTAAGTCGTCTCTGGCGTCAGTCCCGTGAGCAAGACGGCATGGCTCGTGACTTGTGCGCTTCTGAGCAGCGAGACATTTCCATAGCTTGTCGTCAGGCCATATTCGACTTGTGATGTCACGTTCGACGGCGTGTTCCAAGTGATGATTGCACTGGTGAATTGCGGTTGCGCGCCGATGCTTGAGAAGTAAGGCGCGTTGGTGACGGCGATGATCGAGAGCGTTCCGTTGGTGGCGAGTGAATTGGTTTCCCATTCCAGACCAAACTCCAAAGCTGGCAGCGAAAGGTTGGTGAACGAGCCGCTGTAACTTGTCGCATCGAACAATTGGAAGCTGTCGCCTGTTTCAAACGCGTCCGGGCTGACATTCAACGCTGTGAGCGAGCCGCCCAACGTCAAGTTGCCCAACACTCGCACGACATCGTTCGTGAGCGGCAGCTTGCTCAATTCGACAATGCTCGTGCTGCTTGGCGCGAGCGTGATGTTCTGATTGAACGTGAGTCTGCCGATGGATGTGCCGGGAGAAAGTTTTCCGCTCACAGTTGTGTTGCCACCGATTATACCGTTGCCGCCCAATGTTCCCGCTGCCGCCACGGTCACGGAGTTAGTTGCTGCTGCGTGACTGCCATTTACGAGCAATGTGCCCGCGCTCACCGTCGTCGTGCCTGAGTAAGTGTTCGTGCCGGTGAGTGTCCAGACGCCCGTGCCGACCTTGGTGATCGTCGTCGTGCGAAGTGAACTCGAATCCTTGATCGTTCCCGCGAAAGTCGTATTGAGATTTTTCCCGCCGACGATGTAAAAACTCGCTGCATCAGATGCGCCTGCGCCATTGAGGAAAGTGCCGCTGCCGCCGGACAACGCGCCAAGCGTGACGGTGACGCCGTTACGATTGTTCAACGTGGCGATGCCCGTGCCGAGATCGAAGCTCGTGTTCGCGCTGCCGCTCGAACCATTGAAGCGGAAGAATCCGCCGCTCGTGCCAAGCGCGATGTTGCCAGAAAAGCCCGTCATGTTTCCCGCGAGCGTGAACGTGCCCGTGGCAGAGATAACAATGTTGAGTGTGGAGTTCGCGCCGCTCCACGCGCCGCTGACGATGTTGTTGTTGCCGCCCTGCGAGAGGATCGTGCTGTTGGAATTGATCACGAGCGCGTTGGCATAAGTCGGTTGGCTGCCCACGACAAAGCTCACCGTGCCGCCGTTGAATCGTAGCGGACCGTTGCCTGCGCCGGACGCGTTGCCGAGCGTCACGTTGCCAGCGTTTAGATTCACGCCGCCGGAGAAGGCGTTGGAGGAACTCAACGTCAATGTGCCGCTGCCGGATTTGGTCAGCGCAGTGGTGCCAGCAAGGAATCCGTTCGTGGAGTTGAACGTGTAATTCTTTGTTGCGTTCACCGTCACCGAGCCGGGCTGCAATATGCCGGTCAACAAAACTGCCACATTGTTCGAGCCGCTCTGATCGAACGTCACATTCGCGCCGTCGTTATAGACGACGAGGTTTGCGCCGTCGTACCAGTTGAACGCGCCGCCTGAGTCCCAGACGTTGCCCGTGCCATCGCCGCGCCAAGTCAGCGATTGTGGTGGCGGCGTGGTGGTGGCGCTCGCGAGGTTCGAGAACGCCGATGCGCCCGCGAGGTTCGTCCCGCGCAAGCGATAGTAATAGGTCGTGCTCGCAGTGAGTCCGGTGTCTTGATAGCTCGTGATGTTCGGAGCGAGAACAACGATTTGCGTGAAGCTGTTCGTATTGTTCACCGAACGCTCGATGAGGAACGCATTTTCATCAGTGGAATTATCTGTCCACGCGAGATTGATCTGGAACGCGCCTGCTGGCGTGGCCGTGAGCGAAGTCGGCGCGAACGGTGGCGAACCGGGAATTAACGCGATGAGTGCAATCATGCCCGGTGGATTTGTCAGGGCAACCGGTTGGATGAATGAGCCGGTGAGAGTGAGATTCGTGAGTCCGCCAGTGAGCGTGCCGGTGTAGGTGATCAACGGATAAACCCCGCCGCCGAGCGAGCCGTCCAGTTGTGTGACCTCGATGATGTTGTTTGTGCCGGTCAGCGTGAGGTTGCCGATGACATTAACGCGATCGTTTGTTTTGGTGACACCAGATGGATCGTTTGAGAGATCAAATTGATTCAACACATTGCCGAGTTCAGTCAGGCCATTCGTGATCGTAAGTGTGCCGGGAGAATTTACGCCCGGGCCAACGATGACGCCACAATCTGCCTGCACGGTGAGTCCCTGACCGAGTCGTCCGCTGCCGCCGATGCGGGCGCGTCCCCACGGTTCACCGCGCGCTTCCACGGTGACGGGACTGGCTGTGACCGCGCCGTTGACGATTAATTGTCCGCCGCTCACAAAAGTTTCTCCTGTGTAGTTGTTCGTGTTGGCGACAGTGAGTTTGCCTGAACCAGCTTTGAAAAGTTTTCCGCTGCCGGAGATCGAACCACTGCCACTGAACGTGAAGTTGCTTGGCGAATGAACTTTGACGGAAGCCGAGGTCACTGTGCTGGAGAGCGTGATGGAAGTGTTGTTTGATGCGCGCAGATCAAACAGCACGGAGTTGCCGCTGGTGAAATTGGTGATGACGTTGTTGCTCCAGATGCCGTTGATGAACCAGTTGTTCGCTGCGTCCCACGCATTGCCGCCATTGCCACCGCGCCACGCGAGTTGAGCGTCGGAGATTTGCGCGAGCGGCGGCGGATACATGTCAGGGCCGATGTTGAATCCCGGATGCGGCGGCTGGTTGTAACCCGTGTTCTGCCACGCGATAGCAAGGCGATAGTGTGGATCGTGCATGAGCGTGTAGATGCGGTTCGTCGCGACCGTCGTGGTAGTAAAAATGCGCAACTCGCTGTTCGCACTCGTGCGCCAGATGACTTCTTCGCGCCAGTCGCCGAACAGATCAACGGAGAGGCAGGGCGTGGATTTGGTGGAGTTATTCGAAGACAATCCGCCGGGCGAAAGGATGGAACTGGAAGTGTTGTTCGCGTAGTTCCATTTGGAGACACTCGTGCCGTCGAGGATTTCGCGGATCGTGTCCGCGTCCCACCAGCACGCGAAGTTCATCGAGCTGGGATGCGACGTCCAGATTTGCGCACCGCTTGAGGTCATCAAGCCGCCACGCGAACCCCACATTTCATAGCCGGGATAGCGCGGATCAATGTCTATCGCCACGCCGCGACCTACATCCGAGTTTGCCCCGTCAAAGGACGAAATCACCGAACCGTTTCTTGCATCGCGGAACTCAAGTCCATGAGGACCGTAGGAACTCGGTGATTCGTGAACCATCCACACTTCGATGCCGGGTCGGGTGGGATTCATGTCAGACATGTGCAATGCATCGCCGTGGCCGAGGCCGGTGGAGTAAAGCCCCGTGCCGTTGTCATCAATCACACACGCGCCAAAAGTGATCTCGTCTTTCCCGTCACCGTCCACATCGCCGATGGTCAGGCTGTGTGCGCCTTGTCCGCGATACGCGAGATTCGCGGAGTTGCCGTCATTACTGTTGAATGTCCAGCGCAACGAGAGTGAACCATTCCGCCAGTCCCACGCCGCGAGATAGGCGCGCGTGTAGTAGCCGCGACAAAAAATCCCGCTGGGTCGCAGGCCATCGCAGTAAGCAACCCCCGCGAGAAAGCGATCAAGGCGATTGCCGTAGTTGTCGCCCCAGACTGTGTTCATGCGCGCGGTCGTGGGGTTGTCGTCGTTGTTATCTGGATCGCGCTTGGGGTAAAAAGTGGTCGTGGCGAGTTCGACTCCGGTCTGGCCGTTGAACACGGAGAGAAACTCCGGCCCGTGCAGCACGTAACCATTCGTGACACCGCCGGGGTGGTTGAAACGATAATCGTCCGTGTTGTTGAACGAAGGTCGCGTGCCGTTGGCGTTCTGCCATTTTGCAACACTCCCGACGTAGTTGCCGCCAGCGTCAACAGAGCCGGGCGCGGTGCGGCACATCAACTCCGCTTTGCTGTCGCCATCGTAGTCGAATACCATGAAATCCATGTAGTGCGCGCCGGAACGGATGTTCGGGCCAAGATCAATGCGCCAGAGTCGCGTGCCGTTCAGTTTGTAGCAATCGAGAAACGTGTTGCCCGTGAAACCGCTCTGCGAATTGTCGTGCGAGTTGGAGGGATCCCATTTCAAGATGACTTCGTACTCACCGTCGCCATCCACATCCGCTGCGCTGCAATCGTTCGCAGTCATGGTGTAAGGCACGCCATCAAACGACACACCGTCGGGCGGCGGCGTGAGCGGGATGGAGATGTATTGCTGGATGGCGGCATTGGCGGGCATGGAGTATGAAACACTGTTCGCCTGAGTCACGCCGTTGAGGATCGGTTGAACGAACCACGAGTGAGCGGAAGCTTGCGCGGCGTTCGCGTCTGAGTAGTTGCAACTGTTCGTGATATTGGCCGCGATGAGATTAGTCACGCCGCTGGTCACGCGATAGAGATTGAACTTCGTGTCCGCCGGGTCCGTGCCGAGCAACCGCCAGCCCACATACGCAGTCGTCGAACTCGTCCGCATGGCTGTCACGCCGCGACCGAGTATTTCCAACTGGCGTTGAGCGACGGACGACGACGCGAATACCAGCATCACCAGAGCCGTCAGCGCGAAAGTTTTCTTGTTCATCATGGCCGTAATTGATTTCTCGCACAGTACAATGGGTTTTGCCCCATGATCCGGCGCGAAGAATTGAGCGGATGATGCCAGATGAAAAAGGGATTCCCTATCGCCGGAAAAGGGGACGCGAGACGAAGCAGACAATGATGCCAGCGGCCAATGCGATGAAAAACCATCGGCTACGTGGCGACTTGTGGCTTGGCAGATCAGTTGTCGGCTGGACTGGATTCACAGTGATCGAAGTCGGTGGCGGGACGTTTGATTCGCTGTTGATGAGCGGAGCAGGGGAGATGGAGGGCACATTGTGATTCGTGACGGAAAACTCCATCGTGGTCGCGTCTGCAAACAACGTCGTCTGGCCGAGAACTTTCTTGTTCACCATGTCCAACACGGTCAACGACGCACCGTAGCCGCCTTGTTCTGCGAGTGTTTTCAGCGAGCGCGCCGTGAAGCGCAGCGGACGATACGGCGTGCTAGTGAACTCGACATAGAACTTGATGTGATCATCCACGACCAGTTCGACATTGGTGCTGAGTGGTTGGATGATATTGTTGGCGGCGGTGATCTCGTAAAAGTTTCCCGCCGCTTCGAGCAGTCGCGGTAGTCCGGCTTCAAACTGACTCAACACGGCTACATCCTTGGTCGGATTCAAACCTGCGAGTTTCATCGCCGTGGGAAACTCCATTTCTGCGAATAGTTCGATACGATTCGTCTGCAAATACACGACCGAAGTGATTTCATACGCGTCATGTGCCTTCGCTGATGCGGCGAACAAGATTGTCAGAGAAATTAAAAATGCAGTTCTCACTTTTTTGTTTTCTCCGTGGGCAAATCCTTCGATGTCGCCGGTCCGATGACGCGGCCTTCAGCTCCAACCGCGCAATAGGAGTGATACTCAACGCCCTCGTGCTTCATCACCCACGGCTTGTGCGCGTAAGTTTTGTCCCACGGTTCACTCTGTTCGATCAGGCGCGGCACTTCCCAGTTCACCATGTCACGCGAACAGGCGAATGTATCAAGCGCCTTCGGCTCCCAGCCTGCGCCGAAATAAAACATCACCCACATATCGCCGATCTTCACGAGTTGCGGATCACCGCTCATGCCGTAGCGCTTTTCCTCAGCGTAGATGTGCTGCATGGTGGCAGTATCCACGGCGGCGGGAGTTGAACGAGTAGAAGAATCAGCCGACAGTTCCGCAGCGGGGCAGGCGCACAGCGCAAGGATCAGAAGTTTTGGTTTCATGGGATCAAAATTAAAAGTTCACGGTTAAAGAGCGTGGGCGCGCTTCGTTGGTGAAGCGGATCCACAGCAGTCCGTCCTGCTTTGAAAAATTAAACCTTTCAACCGCTTGACCGTCGAGCGTGATTGAAGTTGGAGGCCTCTCTGCTCGCAACAGCATCACTGCCGGTGTCTGTGCGACGCCTTCGACAGCATACGAAAGAGATTTATTTTCGCGACTAGTCAGCAGCGCTTTGCACGCGGAGGCGAGCAGTTGTGGCCACCCAGGGGTCGCGTCCAGATCGCGAAGAAAGTAGCGGGTGCCCGGAGCAATCGTCACGCTGTCCAACACGCGCAACTCAGGATCGAACAGGTTGACGAAGTGTCCTCGCAAAACTTTCGGTTCGCCCGCGATGGTTTCATCCAGCCCGGCGGCGATGATGTAATGCCCGCGACGCAACACGAGCGAACTGGTCTCACGCCAATTCACCTTCGCGAACTTCGCGGCCTGTTGGACGACGGCGATGACTTCCTCCGCACCTTCTGCGCTCGCGGCGAGTTGTGCGGGATTCTTGCGCTGCCAGATGACGTGGCCTTTGCCGAATGGCCACGAGGCGTCGGCTTTGGTTTTATCAAAGCCGAGTTGCGTGAAGAGATGCTCGCGCGGCGTGGAGAAAGTTTTCCCATCGCTGTTCCACCATTCACGCACGGAATTGAAAGTGCCGGAGTCGTCATCGCAAAAAATCAGCACGCCACCGCGCTTGACCCAATCGGCGAGAGGCGCGTGAACGTCCGCTGTCAGCGGTTTCATGCCTTGATACGTGAGGAGCAAAACTTTGAAGCCTTCGAGATAGTTGGTGATGGTCACGTTCTCCAACTGCACGGGCGCGACGGGAATCCCGCGTTTCAACAGCGGCAACGCCAAACCATAGACGTGGCTCAGGTGCTTGTCGCTTGGCGTGGGAGCACCGCGCTCGAACATGAGCGAGTCGCTCACCAGCAGGCCGATGCCCGTTGTGCCGCAATCCCACTCGACGTGTTTCTGCTTCAGATCATTGAGCGCGTTCATCACGGTCTGCAATTCCGTGGCGTAACTGGGCGGGATGGTTTTGCGATCTTCGGCCTTCGCGGATTTTGGGTAGCGTCCGTTGAAGATGCGCTCTGGCCACGGTGCAACTTCGTATTGCCAAACGTCGGGTTGCAACAGCGACGCAGTGAGAGTGGATTCCCAATTGCGCTGATAATCATTCCAGTCGTGGTTGGGATTGTCCTCGATGGGATCGTTCAGATACCAGACAGTGCGTCCGGTGGCGCGCACGAGATTTTGCATCGCGCCGTATTCGAGGAACGCGGTTTCAAACGTGCGCTCCTTGAGTTTGCCGCGATACATGTTTGGCGTGCGTGCCGTGCCCGTCCAGACTTGTGCGATGTAGCCATCACAACCATTGAGCCGCGCGAGACTCGACTCTGGGCTAACGATTTCCCACTGCGCGTAGTTGAGCAAGCTGTGCGTGGGAACATAACAACGGACGTGCCGTCCGGTGCGTTGGTTGTAAGCCTGCACATGATCGAAGACCTGCTGCAACGCGCGACCGAAGAGAAAGTATTTCAACTTGGATGCCCGCCACTGAGCGTCCACGGAACTGTGCGGCGCTTGCCAATCGTCACCGTAGTATGCGCGCCACTCGCGTTTGAAACCTGCGGAGTAGCCGGCGTTGACCCAGAACTCCGGCTCTTCGAGATGGATCGCCTCCGCGCCCGCATCGAGAGCGCGTTGCACGCCGACGCAGAGAAATTTTCCGAAGTTCGTCCCCGGGCACATGTAATAAACATCGCCGCCGTGACTGCTCTTGCGTCCGTCGCTTACGGTCTGCGCCTCGTCCTCGTGATTGATGCCGTCGAAGCGACCGTAGAGATAGTCCTGATAATTTCCCCACGACACGCCGGTCATCACATGGATGCGATAGCCGTGGTCGCGCCAAGTGGCGATGCGTTCTGGCAGTCCTGCATCAATGCCATAAACGATGGCGACGTCCGAGCGCAGGTTTGACTTCTCGCTCCACGCCTTGCCGGTTTGAAAACAGGTGCGCTCCAAAGTTTGATCTGGGTCGGTGGCAAATGGAGTAGGTTCGGTGCCGGCGAGGATTGCCGGAGATGTGAAGATGGCGCAGAGGATCGCGAGCGACGGGATTAGTTGTTTATGATTTGTGAATAGCATCGGTAATATTTTTGCAGTGTGAACGAACCGGCATCCAATTCCAACCCTGCGGGAGGAACGGCGCGGAAGATAGAACAAACGGGGCGGGACGGTCGCGTGGCATGTATCGGCTACAAACAGGCGCACGCCAAGTGTCTCGTAGCCGCCGACGTGAGTCGGCGCAAATCATTCGGCCCGGCTCTGGTTTCGTATGGCGCGGACTCACGTCCGCGACTACCCAAGAGATTATCTGTGGCCGATTCATGCCACATGACCTTGGTGCGTGTCCGGTTCAGACTGATTGCAATCCAGCAAATGATATTCAAATTCAAAAACAGCATCGGCAAACGAGCCTTCACGTTGATCGAACTATTGGTCGTGATCGCGATCATCGCCATTCTTGCGGCCATGCTGTTGCCTGCGCTGGCCAAAGCCAAAGCCAAGGCCAAGCAGATTGCTTGTTTGAACAACCTTCGGCAGATCGGTATTGGCGCGGCAATGTACGTCAATCAGTTCAACAAATATCCTGGCTGTATCAAAGTGCCGGAGTTTTATTATTCTTGGCCCGGAAGAATTTTCACCCAGATGGGAACGAACCGCGCGGTCTTTGCCTGCCCCATGACCAAGCCGGAATATCGTTGGGAACTACAGACCGGTAATCCTAATCGGTTGGGGTCGTTAGTGGAGGGTGGAGTTTTAGATCCGATGGCAATCAAGGCGGCGGATGTAGGTTCATTCTTTTCGTATGGGTACAATGATTGGGGTGCTGGAGATGTCGTGGCCACCTTAGCTCCACAGCTCGGATTGGGTGGCGATGTTAACCCGCCCATGCAGCCGGAAATGCCGGAGAGTCGCATAACTCGCCCTGTTGATATGATCATGCTGGGCGACTCTAGGACGGATGGTATTTGGGATGGCAATATGGACCCCAAGGGATTTAACGAGTGGCCATCAAGCCGTCACAATGGAAATACCGTTTTGATGTTTTGTGACGGCCATGCCGAAGCCGCCAAACGCGCTCAGGTAGTTGATCCCTTGAACGAAACTTGGGCGAGACGTTGGAATAATGACAATAGGTACATCAATTATACCCCTGGCGGAACTGCTGCCCAACGCGCGGCGATTGATGCGTTCTGACTTTGGGCTATCCGGTTTCTCCGCGCGCAAACAATTCCTTCACCTCACCCACACCGGCTGGGTGAAAGCTCCGTTCGCTGCGATGTCCCAGACTTCAAAGCGCACCCACTTCTGATTCGTAAGATCAACGGTCGCTCGTAATGTCCGCGTGCCGAAGGATTCCGTGTCCGAGAGTTCAATCCTCTGCCGCGTCACTTTGCTGCCGTCGCCGGAAATGATTTCCGCGTAGGTCAGTGGGAACGTCCATTCAATCTTCGCTTCCACCACCGACTTCGTTGACTCAACGGTGTCGCCGCTTTCCTTGCCAGCGACGGTGAATTGCGGGATCAAAATCTCGCCCGTCGTCGTGAAGTATTTTCCGGCACGCAGCGTTTTCAAAATGGAACCCCAGCCGTCGGCGAAGCGTGGTAGCGCGTCCAGCTTGAGATAGTTGATGTTCATGTGGCCGTAGAGTTCGTAGTCCTGTTGCACCTGAAAAACATCCACCTCACCCAGCACTTGCTTGCGTTGTCCCCACTGATTCATGTCATCAAGCAGATCGAGCGAACGCCAGCCGAGCGTGTCGCGGGAAAGATTTGCGGGCAACGCCTTCCAACCGCCGCCAAGAAAGCGGTCAGATTTGTAGAATGATTCGTAGCGATAATCGTCAGGGAAATCCTGCGAGCCTTTGATGCGCGGATGAGCCGTCCACATGAGGCCATCCTCCTTGTCCATGAGCGCGAGAATGTCGCTGGCACTGCCGACGTGATACACCGTGCCGTAGCCGGGCAATTCTTCCGAGAACGGCTCGTCCTTAGCGCGGTTGAGAATCCAATAGACGGGCTTGGGGAAAAAACTGATCCAATGTCCGCCGAGATGGACGTTTGGTTCTTCGCCGGGCAGGAGGAGGAAATTTTTATCCGAGAGCCGCGCGCACTCCGCGTGCATGGTTTTGAGCATAGGCAAACGCTCCACTGTTTTCTGCGTTGGCGTCCAGCCCTGATGAAACTCCGCGAGGTGGACGATGTTGACGCCGGTGTCCTTGAACTTAGTGACGAAGCCGGGTGTCTCTAGCCCGCGTGGCACTCCGGTGGTGGATTGCTCCTTCTGGCGATGTAAAAAATCCAGCGTGTGTTCGACGTGATAATGACTGGTGAAAGTTTTGTAGCCGGGTAATTCCGCGAAACGATCTTCGTGCGTGTAATCGGCGATGGCTTTCAACGCGGTGTCGCCGTTGCCCGGACTCACAAAATAAAATACTGCGAGATGTTGTGCCGCGCCTGCGGGTGCGTCAAACCACGGCACCCAACGCTTGTCGCCATCCAGCGGCTGGCGGATGCCGAAGCCGAAGCCAGCGGGCATCTTGCTAAAACCAGTGCCATGCCAAACGAAACCAAAGTTGTTCGCGAAATCGAGCGGGTAGAAATACTGGTGCGGTGCGGGGAAGATGGCGAGCGAACCGAGCTTGCCCTCGGCTACGAGCGAGCGGCCTTTCACCGCAAGCGGTGTGGTGGGTGAGTTCGTGCTGACGGAGGATGTTTTCAATCCGCCGAGCGGATCGTTCCACACCATCGAAGTCCACGTTGGTGACGCGCTGCTCAAGCCAGTGTCGTAGAGAATCGCGCGCAACGATTCGTCCGT
>JAYUAV010000018.1:0-7108 GCA_043741175.1 Verrucomicrobiota bacterium | reverse complement strand
GTTGGAGGATCACGCGTTGATGGGTGGCTATGGTTCTGCGGTGCTGGAATTGTTTGGGGATAAAAACATCACTGCGCCAGTCGTGCGTATCGGCTGGCCAGATCAATTCATCGAACACGCCACCTCACAGGACGAGTTGCGCCGCAAGTATGGGCTGACCGTCGAGAACGCCGTGGCAAAGACCAAGGCGCATTTCTCCGACACCAGCACGATGAGTAAACTGGTGGCGGCAGTTTAATCAAAGACTGTCCGCCCAAAACACAAGGCAAGGCCACCCCCATCAAACCGCTTCGACTCGCGGTCAATCCTGACGCTATTTGATATGCGCGCGGATTTGCATGTCTGCATCTGAAAAGCCGATTATACGCAATTCCGTCGTTGGCAATTCCTACTGCATTTGTTGGACTCAACAAGTGTGCCCGCCTCCGTCTGAACCATTTCACCATGCTCATTCTCAGTGCAGTACATGGCGCGTGTTGTTCAGGATATGCTGTGGACATTTCATTGAGCTTCGTGCGCGGGTGGGCAGGGGGTTGTTTTATTTCAGGACGGGTTACGGTCAGAACGAGCGGAGTGGTGTCTGTGGCGGGAGTTTCCAAGGGAACGGTGAGTTGTGCAAAAGTGTTGCAAGGCGGGCACACCTGCGGCTAACTCACGCCCATGAACTTCCTGCCCGTCATCACGCGTGAGTTGCAGGTGCAGGCGCGGCAGGCGTCCACAAACCGGATGCGCTGGATCGCGGTGGGTGCGGTGATGCTCATCTGGTGTTTTCTGATGACGTTGGGTAATCGCGCTTCGCCACACGAACGCGCGCAGGTCATTTTTATTGCCATAGGTGTCGTGTGTCTGGGTTACGTGATGATGGCGGGAGTTTTTCAGACGGCGGATTGTATCAGCGAGGAGCGGCGTGAGGGGACGCTGGGGTTGTTGTTTCTCACTGATCTCAATGGCTACGATGTCGTGTTGGGCAAGCTGGCTTCAACGTCGCTGCAATCGTTCTACACGTTTTTGGCGGTCGTGCCGGTGATGGCGTTGCCGTTGTTGATGGGCGGCATGACGGTGGGAGAATTCTGGCGGGTGACGCTGGTGTTGGTGGTGACGTTGTTTCTTTCGCTTTCGGTGGGGATGTCCATCTCGTCAGTGAGCCGAGATGCACGCGGGGCGATGAGCATAACATTCCTTGTGATGCTCGTGCTGGCTGCTGTGATGCCGCTGCTGTGGGTGTTGACGAAGTCGGTCGGACTTGGTGGGCCGGGTTGCGAATACCTCCTGAGACTTAGTCCGCCCCATGCGTTCATGTGTGCGTTTGACAACTTTTATTCTGGTGGTGCGGGCACGCAGAGGTTTTGGAACAGCGTAATGACAATTTTTGGTATTGGCGCGAGTTGTCTGCTGGCAGCTTGCGTGTTGTTGCCGCGCGTGTGGCAGGACTCGGGAGAAGTCACCCGCTCGAAGCGAATCTGGAATCGGCGGTTGTTTGAGAATTGGGCGAAGCAACGCGCGAAGGTGGCGGGCCAGTTAATGCGCGACTCGCGTCCGTTCCTGTGGCTGGCCACGCGGGATGGGCGACCGCGAGTGCTGGCGCACTGGGCATTTCTCATTCTCTCGCCGGTGTGGATTTATTTATACGCAGCGATCTTCAGTCTGGGGACTCGCGCCATGAATGGTGTCCATGTTCCCATCCTGATGTTGCTGACCTACGGGATGCATCTGATCTTGAAATGTCTGGTGGCGGCAGAGGCGAGCCGACGGTTTAGCGAGGATCGAGCCAGTGGCGCACTGGAATTGTTGCTCGTCACGCCGTTGCGTCCGGCAGAAATAGTGGCATCACAATTTCGCGGCGTCTGGCTGTCGTTCCGCTGGTGTTTTCTGACGCTCACGTTGATGAACCTTGCATCGCTGGCATGGGTGTTGGGCACAGACATCTTTGGTACAAACGCCGAACCTCAGAGGGTGTTCACCTTCATTTGTGCCGGCGGCCTTGTGATGTTGTTTGTAGATGGCTATGCGTTGATCAACGTGGGCATGTGGACGGCCATGACGACGAAACGACACGCACGGGCGTTCATGGCGACGGCGATGCGGGTGTTGATGCTGCCGTGGCTGGCGATTGTTTTTTTCTTTTTCATGGGGACGGTCGGAGCGATTGGCGGTGGACGCGGCACTGCCGAAGCGATGATTGTTCTGTGGTTCATCCTCGGTGGTGTGGTGAGTTTTATCGCCGCAGGAACGGCTGCCTCGAATCTGGATCAACGCTTTCGCGAGATCGCATCGGTCGGAAAAGTGGAATCGCGTTCGCCGATGCCTGAACCGACCGACTAATGACTCTCTTTCCCATAGTCGAACGAGAACTGCGCATCGCATCGCGTGGGTTGCTGACGTTCTGGCTGCGTGTGATCGCGGCGGGTGTGGCGGTGGTCATCGGTGCGGGGTTGATGATGATCTACCTCAGCCTTCCGGGTGGCTTTGGTGTTCAGCTTGGCTTGCCGCTCTTAGCGATTCTGACATGGATGGCGTTAGTGGCGACACTTTCGGCGGGTGTATTCTTCACATCGGATTGTTTGAGCGAAGAGAAGCGCGAAGGGACGCTCGGCTTTCTGTTCCTGACCGATCTGCGTGGTTACGATGTGGTGTTCGGAAAATTGATCGGGACATTGTGCCGTTGCGTGTTCGCGTTGATGGCGATATTTCCGGTGCTGGCCTGCACGTTGTTGTTTGGTGGGGTGGAGGTGGGAGAATTCTGGCGCACAATCCTTGCGTTGTTGCACGCGCTGTTCTTTTCGCTGGCGGCGGGGATGTACGTTTCGTCCGTCAGTCATCACCCGCAAAAGGCGCTGGCGGGCACGGTTGTTCTGATAGTGATTCTGTGCGGTGGCGGCGCGGCGATAGACGGATTTCTGGCGTGGGCGACCAAGAGTTCGTTTGAGCCGTTACTGAGCTTGGCAAGTCCGGTGGTCGTGTTTCTGAATGCGGATCGTTGGTCGCCAGCGTTCTGGCGGTCGTTGCTGGTGAGTGAAGTCGTTGCGTGGTTGATGTTGCTTGCGGCGTGTGTGCTGATTCCCCGGACATGGCAGGAGAAGGGAAGTCGTGCGCGTGGCGAAACATCAGCGTTCATGTTGTGGTGGAGATTCGGCAGCGCAGCGCGGCGGGAGAAGGTTCGACTGGCGTTGATGGACACGAATCCCACGGCGTGGCTCGTATGCCGGGAGCGTTCACAATCATTTCTTGTGTGGGGCGTGGCGATTTTCGTCGTGCTTTGGTTCATACTAGCCAACTGGCTGGAGGATTCGATGTTCCTACATTGGCTTGGCTGGCGAACGGTCAATGTGGTGGCGTTGCTTGCGCTTTATCTCTGGGTGACTTCGCAGGCGAGTCAGTTCTTTGCAGATGCGCGGCACGGCGGATTGATCGAATTGATGCTAGGCACGCCGCTGGATTTCCGAAAGGTCGCGCCGGGAGCGTGGCGTGGACTGTTGCGGATGTTTGGCGCGCCGGTGGTGATCGTGTTGGTGGTGAGTTTTATTTCGCAGGTGTTGAAGTTGGATGATACAGGATGGATGTCCGGGCTGTCGAAGGGTCTGATGATACCTGAGTGGATCATTGATTTGGGCGCGGCGCTGTGTGGTTTGCTGTGTACACTCGCGAACTTCGTGGCACTGGCGTGGTTCGGCATGTGGATGGGGCTGACCTCGCGCAACGGTTTGATGGGAACATTGAAGACGATCGTGTTGGTGCAGATCGTGCCGTGGATGGTGATCTGGTTCGCGGGGATGATGTTGTTGCCGTTGTTCGGTTTGTTGACTGCCAGCAAACATACGGCATGGATCACCGGCAACTGGATGCAATGGTTTCCCATCGCGAGCACTTTGCTGATGACCTTGCTGACGCTGCTCAAAGATGGGGTGTTCTATTTTGCCGCGCGGCAGAAGTTGGTGGATCACTTCCGCGTGGTAGCCGTGCGCGCTGTGGCGCCGGTGCAACGGCATCAACGCGTCGTGGAAACGCTGAAACCAAAACCGTCCATCGTAATGCCGCCGATGATCGAGAAGTGAGTGTGAGTAATCCCTAACTCCGAAGCGGCGGGACGCGCTTTCTTCAATACGGCATCCTTCAACTTCGGAGTTCGGTTTCAAACAAAAAAAGGCCGGGAAGCTCGCGCTCCCCGGCCTTTCTTGATTGCTCCCGGTGCTTATGAGCAGCCGAGACTCTCTCCGCAATTCAAACATTTGTAGCACGCACCATTTCGCACGGCCATGTGGCCGCAGTTCGGACATGTGGGCGCGTCCTGTTGGAAGTGTGCCACGGATTCACTCAGGGATTTCACGGTGCGCCGCTTGTGAGAATGTGTTGCTCCAACAGCGGGCGTTTCCAAATTCATGATGTCGGTGTCCTCCGAGATCGGCAGTTCGGGCACGGGACGATTGATCTGACGTTTGATCTCTTCAAGCAAGCCAGGCATCTGAAGTTCAGGTTGGTTGCGAACGACGGTGTTGGCCTCGCGATAACTAGGGATGAATTGCATGGCCATCCAGCGGAACACATAGTCGGTGATGGACGCAGCGTTGCGAATTTCAGGGTTCTTGGTGAAGCCACTTGGCTCGAAGCGTTGATGCGCGAATTTGCGCACGAGCGCATCCAGCGGCACGCCGTATTGGAATGCCATGCTGGTCAAGGTGCCGATGCTGTCCATCAATCCGCCGATGGTTGAACCTTCCTTGGCCATCGTGATAAACAATTCGCCGGGTTGACCATCCTCGAACAATCCAACGGTGAGGTAACCTTCGTGTCCTGCGATGTCGAATTTATGCGTGACCGCAGAGCGCGTGTCGGTGAGCCGACGACGCAACGGTTTGCCGGACTCCACTTGCAAGCGATCCACTTCGAGTTCGAGTTCTTTGACGCGCGCTTCGAGTGAAGCGGTGTTAGATGTTGCGACGGCAGCGGCGGCGGTCTTGTCACCTGCTTCGTTGGTCTTCTTGGTGTTGAGTGGTTGCGAACGCTTTGAGCCGTCACGATAAATTGCGACACACTTGAGGCCCATCTTCCAAGCCTGCACGTAAGTGTTGCGAATTTCCTCAACGCTACATTCGCTCGGCATATTGACGGTCTTGGAGATCGCGCCGCTGATGAAGGGTTGCGCGGCGGACATCATCTTGAGATGCGCCATGTAACCGATGCTGCGCTTGCCACGGAATGCTTTGAACGCGCAATCGAACACGGGCAAATGTTCCGCCTTCAATCCGCTACGGACGGTCGCGCCGTTTTCTTCCACGTCTTCGATGGTGTCAAACTTCTCGATGTGCGCGATGATGGCTTCGATTTCTTTCGCGCTGTAACCCATGCGGCGGAGGCCTTCAGGCACGGTGCGGTTGACGATCTTCAACATGCCGCCGCCTGCGAGCAGTTTGTATTTCACGAGCGCGATGTCGGGTTCAACACCGGTAGTGTCGCAGTCCATGAGGAACGCAATCGTGCCGGTGGGCGCGAGCACGGTGACTTGGGCATTGCGATAACCGACTTGTTTGCCGCGAGCCAATGCGCCGTCCCAGCACTTCCGCGCTTCGGTCTTGAGATAATTAAATTCCGCGCTCGGCTGAATCGTTTCCACGGCATCGCGATGCAGCTTGATGACGTTGAGCATGGATTCGACGTTGTCTTTCTTGGCTGTCTTGGCGACACCAGAGCAACGCGCATCGCGATAGCCCGCGAACGGATCCATCGCACCGGCAAGTTCGGCAGATTGCTCGTATGCGTGACCGGTCATGATCGCGGTGATCGCACCGGCGAGCGCGCGGCCTTCATCGCTGTCGTAAGGCAAACCATAGCTCATGCAGAGTGAACCGAGATTCGCAAAGCCAAGACCGAGCGTGCGATAAATGTGGGAGTTCTCAGCGATCTCCTTGGTGGGATAGCACGCGTTATCAACGAGGATTTCCTGCGCGGTGATATAAATGCGAACAGCGGCTTTGAAGCGTTCGATGTCGAACTTGCTGTCTTCGCGTTTGAACTTCATCAAGTTCAAGGAAGCGAGATTGCACGCGGTGTTGTTGAGGAAAACGTATTCGCTGCACGGATTGGTGGAGTGGATCGGCTCAGTGCCAGCGCAGGTGTGCCATTTCTGGATCGCACCGTCATACTGCATTCCGGGGTCACCGCAAATCCATGTGCCTTCCGCGATTTTGGTGAGGAGTTTGGCAGCGTCTTTCTTTTCGAGCGGTTTGCCGGTGGTCGTTGACTTCGTCCACCATTCCTTGCCCGCGAGCGCGGCTTCCATGAATTCGTCGCCAGCACGAACGGAAAGGTTTTCGTTCTGATACATGACGCTGCCGTAAGCTTCGCCATTGTAAGAACCGTCGTAACCCTGCTCGATCAATGCCCACGCCTTCTTTTCTTCCTTCTGCTTGGCATCAATGAATTCTTCAATGTCGCCGTGCGAATCGCGGAGTGTGTTCATCTTCGCAGCACGCCGGGTCTTGCCGCCGGACTTCACGACGTTGGCGACCTGATCATAAACTTTCAGGAAACTCATCGGGCCGCTGGGGCGACCGCCGCCGCTGAGTTTTTCACGCGCGGAACGGATGGGCGTCAGGTCTGTGCCCGTGCCAGAACCGAACTTGAACAGCATCGCTTCGGCATAAGCGAGGTGCATGATGCTTTCCATGTCGTCTTTGACGGACTGGATGAAGCACGCGCTGCATTGCGGATATTCGTATTGAGTGCGGGCGCGCTCGGCTTCGTTGGTCTTGGGATTGAAAAACCAATTACCCTTGGTGGAATTCTTGCCGACGCCGTATTGATGATAGAGGCCGACGTTGAACCAAACGGGAGAGTTGAATGCGCCGTATTGATTCACGGATAACCAAGTCAACTCGTCGAAGAACACTTCGCCATCCGCTTTGCTGAAGTAACCATCCTTGATGCCCCAGTCGGCGACGGTGCGCGCGATGCGATGGATGAGCTGACGCACGGACGTTTCGCGCTCGGGGGTGTTCTGCTCGCCGTAAAAATATTTGGACACGACAACCTTCGTCGCGAGCACCGACCATGACTTCGGCACTTCGACGTTGTCTTGCTTGAAAATGACCTTGCCGCCGTCGTCGGTGATCTC
>JAYUAV010000017.1:0-1745 GCA_043741175.1 Verrucomicrobiota bacterium | reverse complement strand
ACTACACGGGCCGAAGGTTTCCAACCGCAAAGCCGGTCGCAGACCGGCGCTCCGTCAATACCACAGCCCAGCCGTTCGGGTATTTCCGAAAGGCATTAGTTTGTAATCACACACCCCTCCCGCCGTTGCCGAGTTGGAGCTTGGAATTTGGTTCTTCACTTGTTATCTCATACGCGTGGCCGAACCCAGTCTGTTGCTGCTCATTCCAGCTTACAACGAGGAAGCGCGCATCGAACCGGTGCTGCGCGAGTTCGGGCATTACTTCCTGAATCATTACCACGGAAACTTCCAACTCGTTGTCGTGCTGAACGGTTGTCGCGACAACACACGCGGCGTGGTCGAACGCGTGGCGAAAGAGTTTTCCTCCATCAGCCTGCTGGATTTTCCTGATCCCATCGGCAAGGGAGGCGCGCTTATCGAGGGGCTCAAGCTCGCTTCGAAGGCGGAAGTCATCGGCTACGTGGATGCGGATGGCGCGTCGCCGCCGGAAGCGTTTCACGCGCTGGTCAAACGGTTGAACGAAGCGGACTGCATCATCGGCTCGCGCTGGTTGCCAGGTGCGGTGTTGCACCAAGCGCAGCCGTGGTTGCGACGGTTCAGCAGCCGCTGCTTTCATCTGGTGGTGCAATCGCTGTTCTGGATGAACATCAAAGACACGCAATGCCCTTGCAAAGTGATGCGTCGCGCCGCTGCGGAAAAGATTCATCCTACGCTCCAGATCGCCGACCTCGCTTTCGATGTGAACTTGCTCGTATCTCTCAAGCGCGCCGGGTTCACTGTGAAAGAAGTCCCGACAGAATGGACGGACAAGATCGGCTCGAAGGTTTCTTCATCGCTCTTCCGCGTCTCGCTGACAATGTTTCTCTCGGTCGTGCGCGTGCGGCTGATCTACTCACCGTTTTACAGATGGCTTGGGCCGTTACGTCCGGTTGAGAAGTGGCTCTACAAAAAACTCCGAGCACCACAGCCGAGGCGGAAAAATTAGTGCGGAGTGTGGCCGTCCTCGGCCACAGCGACGTGGTTGTGCGGGAGGCTTACGAAAAATGGCAATGCTTGGTTGTTCGCACGCCGCTGCGCCCGAGGACGGGCGCACTCCCTACGCTGATTCCAGAATGATGTTCCCATACTGCGTCGTGTCGCCGGTGCGGATAAGGCCGATGGCGTTGGGTACGCGTCTCTTGAAATTGACATGCGGCTCGAACTTCACTGTCGCACCTTTCAACGCGGCGACGAAACTTGCCTGCGTTCGTTTGTCGTTTGCGCGGAGGAATTCTTTCGCCATCCAAGCCTTGCCGAACGTGCAACTGCCGCGCAACGCGTTCAACACCTGCAACACCGTCGGCACATCGTCCACCAGCGAGAGGTCCACTGTCTCGATCTGCGGATAGAACGGAAACCCGCGATCCGCGATGACAATGGTGTTGGTGTGCCGCACGCGGGCGATGAGTTCGAGCACGCGCGGATTGAGAATGCCAGTCTTGAGCATGGCGGAGTTGTAGCGAGTCCCGGCGCGTGGCTCAAATCAAAATCCCCGCAATCGTCGCCGTGAGATAACATGAGAGCAGCCCGCCGATCATTGCGCGCAGACCGAGCTTGGCAAGATCAGCCCTGCGTTCCGGCGCGAGTGAGCCGATGCCACCGATCTGGATGGCAATGCTCGCGAAGTTGGCGAAGCCGCACAATGCATACGTAGCCAATGTGTGGCTGCGCGGGTCGAGCGTGGAAGTGAGTTTGCTCAGGCTGAG
>JAYUAV010000016.1:0-4543 GCA_043741175.1 Verrucomicrobiota bacterium | reverse complement strand
GCGCGTTGCAACACACCGCCGGGCTTGGCGCGCAACGGGAACACATGGCCCGGCTGAACAAGATCGTCCGGCACTGCCGTGGGCGACGACATGATCGCGATGGTCTTCGCACGATCCGCCGCGCTGATGCCGCTGCCGATGCCATGCGCCGCGTCCACGCTCACCTGGAAATCCGTGCGAAACACTTCTCGGTTCTGCTTCACCATCCGCTCAATGCCGAGTTGCTGAAGTCGCTCGCTGGAAGTCGGCACACAGATCAATCCGCGCCCATGCTTGGCCATAAAATTGATCGCGGTGGGCGTTACAAATTGCCCAGCCATGATGAGGTCGCCTTCGTTCTCGCGGTCAGCGTCATCCACGACGATGACCATCTTTCCTTTGCGGATGTCGGCGATGACGGACTCGATGCTGTCGAATTTTTTCATGAAGTTAGTTAACCGATCAGTCAGGCTTGATCCCATTCATCCGAAGAAATTCCCGCTTGTCGCAAGATGCGTTTCATGAGATGCCAATCAATGTCGCCTTGATGCGGGTTGGGAATGGTGAGGCGAACCCCGCTTTTCCACAGGAATGGATGCTTGCCCTTTTGAAACGGGCCATCCCAGCCGAGTGCGCGAAAGCGACGAAGCATCTCGCGATGTTTAACAGGCTTGGGCATGAGCCAGCTTGCGTTGCGGCGGGCGATTCAAATTGATGCCGTCAATGACCGGAAGTTTGTCTCCCAGATGCAGGCCGAGCAGAATCCAATCCTCCAGCACGCTTTGCAATTCCTCGCGACACGCTTCCAGTGTTTTGCCCTCTGCCCACGCGCCCTTGCATTTGGGGATTTGACCAAAAAAACGCCCGTTCTCCATCAACTCGTAATGGGCCAGACGCATCGCGCGTTCTACATAATCAGTCAGCATGGCTTTCGCTTTCGTGCCGGAATCTAACGACGGCTCGTGTCATTTTCCAGCGTTTGTTTGGAGACGCACCGCTTCATAAATCTGTTTCAGCGGCACTTTCTTCTGCGCCGCCAGTTTCTTGCACGATTCAAACTCTGGCGCAGCTTGCACGACTTTGCCGTTCAGCTTGCCGAGTTTCACCGTCACGTTGCCGAACTTGGTTTTCACCGTCGTGAACTCGCGTTGCAACTTCCGCCGCTCCGCAATCGTGCGGCGCACCCCGAACGCCGTCGTCTCGCGCAACATCAGTTCGCTGAACTTGTCGGCTTCCGCTTCGGCACACAGCACGGTGAGCAACACGCCCGGACGATTCTTCTTCATCTGGATCGGCGTGTGGAAAACATCCAGCGCGCCTGCTGCCAAAGCGTTTTCCACAAAGCTGCCGAGAATCTCCGCGTTGATGTCATCGAGATTCGTTTCCAACACCGCGATGCGATCAATCTCCCAATCCAAATGAGTGGATGGTTGATGTTTGATAGTGGATAGACCGGCGACTTTAGACTTTAGACCTAAGACTTTAGACTGCATTCCCAACACTGCCCGCAGCACATTCGGGCGCGTCTTGTTTTCCCGCGTGCCGAGGCCGAAGCCGATCTTTTCCGCCACGATGCCGTCCATCACCTCGAAGCTTTCCGCAAATTCTGCGAGCAGTGCCGCGCCGGTGGGCGTGATGAGTTCGTTCGGTTCGTCACATTGCGTGATGCCGATGCGCCGCGCGCCGAGAATGGCGAGCGTGGCGGGCGCGGGAATGGGAAACCGTCCATGCGCGCACCGAATCCAGCCCGTGCCTTCCACCACGGGCGAGGCGATGACTCGAGGCTTGCCTAACATTTCCAGTGCGATGCAACCGCCCACAATATCCACGATGGAATCCACCGCGCCGACTTCGTGAAAATGAACTTCGCTCGCGGGCTTGCCGTGAATCTTTCCTTCCGCATCCGCGATGCGCTGGAAGACTGCGATAGATTTCTTCTTCACCCACGGCGACAGCTTGCTCTTGGTGATGAGCTTCTTGATCGCGGTAAAATCTCGGCTGTCATCATGCGAATGATCGTGATCGTGCGCTTCGTGACTGTGTTCGCCGTGCTCATGGTGCGTGTGATCATGCGCCTCGTGATGGTGGTCGTGTGCGCCTTTATGCGCGTGCGGATGCGCGTGTTCCTCATGCTCATGAGCGCAACATTCTCCATGGTGATGATCATGGTCGTGGTCATGCGCGAGGTGAACATCGAACTTGATGCCAGCGATGCCTTGCCGCTCGTCTTGGGCAACGTGCAGATGGAAGCCGTCGAGTTTTAGCTTTTCGATTTGGTGCGCGAGTTTGTGTGCGTCCACACCGAGATCAAGCATCGCGCCGATGAACATATCGCCGCTGATGCCGCTGAAGATATCGAGATAAAGAGTTTTCATGGTTCGTTGCGCGCACCGTGAACAATGCGGCGGATTACTACAGTGTTGTTGTCGAATGTGTAAAATACAATGTGACCGAAGCGTCGCAGCACAGCCATGCGAACGTTTTGCCATTCGGGTTTGTTACTGCGTCGTTGCAACGGATACAACTCTGGTAAGCGACTTAAACGCCGCGCCAGACTTTGCAAATCAAAAACAAATTTCTCCGCTGCGCCGGGATTTTGCTCCAGCAGATAGGTGATCGCTTCCGCGATGTCCGCCTCTGCTTGGGAGGTTTTATTAACGTGCGCTGCCACGAGTCTTTTCCCGGTAGCGTTGAAAATCTGCGTCCGTCAACGGCGTGCCCCGGTCTTGAATCGTCTCGCAAACAGACCGTTCAATCTCAGTCCACGCGCCCGACGGGATCGCGTTGATAGCCTCCTCGTCCGACTCAATCGCCTCTTGAAGACAGCAGATCGCCTCATCCTCGACGGAACGATGATTTATCTTGGCGCGTTCAACCAACTTTCGATGAAGCTGGTCATCTAGTGTTGAGAGAGTGAGTGTGTTCATGAGTTTCAAGTTAATGATTTCAGAACGGATTGCAATCCACCGCCAACGCATTGATCTGGCTCGCCGCGTAACCCGCGCCGAAGCCGTTATCAATGTTCACCACGGTCACACCACTGCCGCAACTATTCAACATGCCGAGCAACGCCGCAACGCCGCCGAAACTCGCGCCGTAACCCACACTCGTCGGCACAGCGATGACTGGCTTGCTCACGAGTCCCGCGACGACGCTGGGCAACGCGCCCTCCATTCCTGCAACGACGACGAGTACGTTTGACTTTTGTAAGTCATCAAGCCGTGCAAGTATTCGGTGTAACCCAGCCACGCCGACGTCGGTGATGCGAACGACATTGTTGCCCATGATCTCAGCCGTCACCGCAGCCTCATCCGCCACGGGCAGATCGCTCGTGCCAGCGCAGATGACGGCAATATTTCCGGCGCGCTTGGGCAACGGTTTCTTCTCGATGGTCACGCAGCAGGCGAGTTCGTGGTGGACGGCGCGTTGGAATTTCTTCCCCAAAGCCTTCGCGTGTTCGGGGGTGATCCGCGTGACGAGGACATTCTGTTCGCGCTCGACGAGCTTGCCCGCGATGGCAACGACCTGCTCAGGAGTTTTGCCTGCGCCGAAGATGACTTCGGGAAAACCTTTCCGCAGCGCGCGATGCGTATCCACCTGCGCGAAGCCGAGGTCAGCTACAGGTGCGGCTTGAAACGCGCGCAAGACTTCATCGCGCCCGGCTTTTCCAACGCGGAATCTCTCCAACAATCGAGTGGCTTCAACAATCGTCACGCAGGCAGGATGTCAGGAGGCAGTGTCGCGGTCACGCCGGAAAAACCTTACGGAACTCCATGAGAATGTTCGCATGGGAACTTTTACTCCTCCACCGTCACCACCAATTTATCCATGATGTAGTCTTTCCGATCGGAGTGTTCTTGCCCATGTAGAAGTTGAAGATCGGATAGGACTCGGCGCGGGGCGTATTCGACGCGGTGGCCGTGCGCCAGCACCATTTCCTTGCCGATGAATTACGCGAATTCTTTCGGGCTGATTTCGCCCAAGCCTTTGAACCGTGTGATCTCCGGCTTGCCGCCCAACTTCGTCACTGCCGCATCGCGCGCTGCTTCGCTGTAGCAATAAATCGTTTCGGACTTGTTGCGCACGCGGAACAACGGCGTTTCCAACACATACAGGTGACCGTCGTGGACGAGCTGCTCGAAGAATTTGAAGAAGTAGGTGATCATCAAGTTGCGGATGTGCAGACCGTCCACGTCCGCGTCGGTGGCGAGAATGACCTTGTCGTAACGCAAGCCCTCGGTGTTGTCCTCGACGTTGAGCGACTGCATGAGGTTGTACATCTCGTCGTTCTTGTACATCACGTCGCGCTTGAGATCCCAGACATTGAGCGGCTTGCCCTTGAGCACGAACACGGCCTGATTGTTCACGTCGCGGCAACTCGTGATCGAGCCGGCGGCGGACTGCCTTCGCAAATGAAGACCATCGTGCCCTTGCCCTTTTCCTTCTTCTCGTCGAAATGATTCTTGCAATCCTTCAACTGCGGAATGCGCAACGTGATCGCCTTGGCGCGTTCGCGCGCGAGCTTCTTCACGTTCTGCAATTCCTTCCGCAACTCCTGCGTGTC
>JAYUAV010000015.1:0-3180 GCA_043741175.1 Verrucomicrobiota bacterium | reverse complement strand
ACTGCAATCGCGCGCTCGATGTTCTACTCCCCTCCTTGGAGGGGCTGGGGGTGGGTTGGTTCATGATCTCTTCATTTCTTCCGTTTGAATTTCCCGGTGAACAAATGGTTTGTCACGAGCGTGGTGATGTAAGCGGACACCTGAATGTTTTGTTTCGGATCGTAGGCTTTGATGTGCAGGTTCAGTTTGTCACAGCGATCAATGAGCCGCGCCAGCAGTTTGTTGACGCGATACTTGTTCTCGTTCGTCCACTGACAGACCGCGCTTTCCAACTCACGACGATGACGTCGCAGATACATCGAAGCCTTGACGCGACCTTCCACACCTTCGCCTGCATCGAAAAGTTGCCGCAGGTCGTTGTCGTAAAAATCCGGGAACGAATCCTCATACTCTTTCCGCTTCTTCGCGTAGTAAGTCTTGAGCTTGACGTTGAGACAATCGTAGTCGGCCACCTGATATTCCGGCATGGGCAACGACGGTTTGCCCGCGAGCGATTTCATTAGCTCGTCCACGTATTCAAGTTTGTGCAGCGCGTTCCAGCTTTTGTAACGCGCACGCCAATCCAACCCCGGCGTGAGCCACACGGCAAACGTCTCTGCGAAATCTTCATCGGGATGCGACTGCGCGTACCAGTCATCGAGATGGACGACGAAGCTGCGGCTGTAAGGGCGCGGACGGTAGAACGAGGGCGTTTCCTCGTTGGAAGATTTGCCGAACGTCTGCTGCCATTTGCGTTTGCGGACGAACGGATACGCGTAGGCGTAAGCGTGCGCCGCTTCGTGCCGGATCAATTTCATGAACCACTCATCCGACTCTCCTTCGACATCGAGGATGATTTTATTTTCCAACTGCCGCAGCCGATCATGCGTGAGAAAAAATGGAACGAAGATGGACGGGATGCCCACGGGCACAAACCATTCGTCACCGATGTGACACGGCGGATGGAAGGTCAGTCCCTTCTGCGAAAGCTCGTCGTAAAGTTGTTGGATCAGCGGCTGGAGTTTTGTGCCGTCGAGTTTGAGGCCGAGCTGGGAGATTTTTTTCTCCAGCAACTCGTCATCGCTCAGGCTGCTCCAATCCAGAGAATCCATGCGCGGAGAGTAACGACTCGTCGCGAAATCCGAAGTGTAAACTTTAACTCGTGAGGTTCTTTCAAAACTTTGTAGGCGACGAGGTAACGAGTCGTTTCGGTGCTGCACTCATTACGTCGTGCCCGACAGTTTTGAAACAGCCTGTTTTACTTTGCGTTGCGAAGAAAAGTCTTGAATCGAGGGAGGGTCTAAGATGGTGCCCACGACAGGACTTGAACCTGTACGATGTTACTCACTAGAACCTGAATCTAGCGCGTCTGCCAATTCCGCCACGTGGGCATCCAGTCACATTACGATGCGAAAGTTGTTCCAGAGGGGCAAGCCAAAATCCCCGCCTCCGCAGGAACTGTGTGTATCTTGAAAGTACCCCCGACTGTCCCTCACAGACGGAACATGAATAGCCGTGGGTGCAAACCCACGGTATAAAACCAAAAACACATTCGACCCCGAAGGGGTCTCACAATTCTTCGATATTCCACCGTGGGTTTGCACCCACGGCTATTCATGTCTGGCCGCTTCGCGGCCTGATGTGCGAGGGTAATTTCAAGATGCACACAACCGCAGACTGAAACTCAAAATTCAACCGCTAATCTGCGCTTATCTACGCTGATAACAGGATCACACGTGGTCGCCACGAATTTATTTGCGCGATACTATTCAGACATCTTTGAATTGAGCAGGGTTTCGACGATCAGAATCAAGTCCCCACCGCCGCAACTGGCGACGCGCGGTTTTATCGGTTGAAGAAACATTGATCGCTGGACCTCTTGCCCTACTTCCCGCCCACCGACTTCTTGATCGCCTTCAACTTCGGCGCGTCGGGGAAACTCTTGTAGTAATCATCCAGTGGATAACAACCGGAGCGCAGTCCGTTGCGCGGCGCAGTGGTGCAATCGCTGAACGTGCGGCACACGTAGCGCGCCTCCAATTTTCCTTTGCGCGTCGCGTCGGCCAGCATTGTCGGATACGACAACACCGCGCGCCCGATGCCGACGATGTCCACATGACCGTTGCGGATGTAATGTTCCGCGACGTGCGGCAAGTATTCCTGGAGATACGAATAGCCTGAGCCAACGAGAATCAACCGGGGAAACTTCGCCTTCAATTGTTTCACCATGTTGATTTGTCGCGCCACGCCTACGAGCGGGTCTTCCGGCGGTTGGTAGCCGTCCGACGGCGGATAAATCGCGGGCCGCTGAATGTGCGGATTGTAATACGGACTGCCAGCGGAAAGATTCACCAGTTTGATGCCGAGCGATTCTAGCAGTGCCAGAAACTGGATCGTCTCCGTCAGATCATATTCCACGGGATCGTTCACGTTAACGCCGAACGCGTAGTTGTAAGGCAGCCAATGCGCGTAATCCTCTGGCATACCCGGACCGAGTTTGCCTAGTTCGGCGAGCGCAGGATTCGGTTTGTAGGGAACAAAGTCAAACGCGCTGAGGCGAACGCCGATCTCTAGTTTGGGCGCAACGGCGCGGATGCCTGAGACAATCTCGCGGATCAATCGCGTGCGGTTCTCGAACGAGCCGCCGTAATTGCCGGGTCGGGTATGCGCGCCGAGAAACTCGTGCAGCAAGTAACCGTGACAATGCTTGATGTCCACGAAGTCTGCGCCGATGTCCGCCGCGATGCGCGCCGACCCGACGTAATCTTCCACCAACCGTTTCAAGTCGTCGTCGGTGAGAATTTGTTTCTCGCTGGTGACGTTGAATTTTTTGTCGAGCAGCGGATGGCGGAAGGCGACGAGGGATTCCCAACGCGACTTGTCATTCGGACGACAGAACCGGCCTGAGTGCGTGAGTTGAAAACCGATGATCGGGTCGTCCGTGCCGGGATACAGTTCGCGATGCGACTTGAGCAGCACGTCGCGCAGTCCGGCGATGCCCGCTTGGTTCTCGCGATTGAGGATGAGTTGGTTTGCATTCGCGCGACCATCGGGCCGCACCGCCATCGCTTCGCCGCCCCAGATCAATTTCGCGCCACTCTCGCCGAAACGTTGCCAGCGGCGGATCATCGGCTCGGTCACGCCACCGGTCGTCGTGCCGTCCCAACCTTCCATCGGATGAATAGCCCAGCGATTGCCGAT
>JAYUAV010000014.1:0-8664 GCA_043741175.1 Verrucomicrobiota bacterium | reverse complement strand
CGCGTTCATCCAGAACAGTTGGCTTGATCCGAAGAAAGTCCGTCAGATGACCGTGGTGGGGTCACGCCGCATGATTGTCTATGACGATACTGAGCCGTTGGAAAAATTGAAAATCTACGATGCTCGCGTCGAAGTGCCGCCGCACTACGATACGTTTGCTGAGTTCCAGTATTCGTATCACTACGGCGATTCTTATGTGCCGTATATCAAGCAAGACGAACCGTTAAAACTTGAATGCCAGCACTTCATTGACTGCATTCGTGGTGAAGCGACGCCGATCACCGGCGGCAAGGCGGGCTTGGAAGTAGTGCGTATTTTGGAAGCATCAAGTTTGTCTCTCAAGCAACAAGGTCAGGCAGTGAATCTCACAAGTCCGAGCGGTGGAAAAGCCAGCGGTAACACCAGCAAAGATCACCCCAACGGCGCAGCAGCACGGGTGGGTGGCAGGAGTGTGTTGGCCGCGTGAGTACTCCAGATCAACTTTATCAGCGCATTGCCCCGGACGTGAAGCTTGGCCAGCGGGTCAAGATTTTTGCCTTCACGAATCTTTACGGGTGCGAGGTTGGAGATGACTCCAAAATTGGAACCTTTGTCGAGATACAGAAAGGTGCCCGGGTCGGTGCGCGTTGTAAAATTTCCAGCCACACGTTCATCTGCGAAGGCGTGGGCATTGAAGACGAAGTGTTCATCGGACACGGAGTCACTTTCATCAACGACCGGTTTCCGCGCGCCACCAATCCGGACGGAAAGCCTCAGACTGAAGCGGATTGGAAGTGCGATGCCACTTTAGTGAAACGGGGTGCCTCCATCGGTTCAGGCGCAACGATTCTTTGCGGCGTCAGCATTGGAGAAAAAGCGATTATCGGAGCAGGCAGCGTTGTCACGAAGGACGTGCCGCCGGGGGCCATTGTGGCAGGCAATCCGGCAAGAGTTCTGCGAATTGAAAAGCTCACCTAGAGTCGCGGTGAAATTCTCTACGGGCTTGTCTGACTTCGGGAAAATGTTTCGATCCGGTCTGATTTCTGCATTTACCTCGGATCGGAATGTTCGGTCATCGGTCATGGCTGGTAACGAGTCCGGTGTTTTTCGTTGTTCCACAATTGAGTTGAATCACGCACCATGCAGTCTATCTGAGATATGAGTAATAGAGTTCAAGACGATGATCAAGGTGAGGAAACGCCTGCGGGTGGACTCGCGTTTGGCGATATCCTGTTCACGCTGTTCCGGCACAAGGTGCTGATAATATCTTCGATTGTGATGGGGCTTGCAGCGGTGGTGGCGGTGCGCTTCATCAGGCCGCCAAAATATGAATCAACCGCGCAAATCTACGTGCCCTACGTAGTCGAACTGCGCGTTGTGAGCACTGATCCCAACACTCCCATCACACCGACGGCTGCGGGGGGCGATGTGGTGATGAATACTGAAATGGACATATTGAAGAGCTTTAACACCACGGTGGAGGTGGCTAAAGAAATCGGATATGAGAAAATTCTCGCCAAGTATGGGGGCGGCAGTGATCCACTCAGCGCTGCCAGCGTTATTGCTTTGGGGATAACCGTCAGCCCGCCTGCGAAGTCCATGTCGCTGGTCGTAACCTTTTTGCACCGTGATCCCGACCTAGTGCAGCCGATCATGGCTGAAATTTTGAAAGTCTATATGCGTCGCCATCTGGAAATTCATTTTGGAGTGGATGGTGTTTTTGTGAAACGTCGGGAAGATGAGCGCATCAAACTCGAGGGGATCGAAAAGGAACTCACGATTTTGAAGACGAGTTCGGGAGTGGCCAATTTGCGGGAACGGATGAGTGCGGTTGCCAAAGAAATATCCGACCTTCAAAGCCAGGGGCTGAAGTCGCGTTCCGAACTGGCGCGACGCAAAGCAGAGTTAGGTGATCTTGGCAACACGACGAACCTTCAGGCCAATGCAATCCCGACGGAAACGATCAGCGGCTATTCGGAAATCACGGCGCACATTGAAGAAATAAAGAAACGGCAACGCACCTTGCGACTGGAGGGCTTGACCACCAACAATCCTTCAGTTGCTAGACTGGGAGTTCAAATGCAGGACCTGGCACGGGAGAAATCATCCTTGGAAACACAGTTTCCGGTGTTGAGAAATTACATCAGTGCGGTTCAGAGGTCTGGCGTGGGTGGGGTTACGAATGGGGCTAAACTTGATCTGGAATCGGAGTTGGCTGGCATCAATGTGCTTGAAAGAACGATCAAGTCGGACGATGCCGTGCTGGCTGGCCTCATGACTGAAACGTTCCGTTTAATGGAAATAGAACCCAGACTGACGGAATTGGAGCGCAGACGCGATGCGGCCAAAAGGGATTATGAGCACGTCATGACGCTTGTTGAAAAGGCGAAGTCTGATGCCAACAGTGCGGGCGGCGCCGTTCAAATGTCCATCATCCAGGAGCCAACACCGCCGAAGTTGGACAAGAAAAAGTTCTTCAAGCTTGTGGGTATCGCGTTCGGGGGATGTGTAGGTCTTGGGCTGGGACTGGCATTCCTGATGGACATGGTGTTGGATCGCTCAATCCGCCGCCCGTCACAGATCATACGAGGTTTGAGATTGCCCGTTGTTCTGACTATTCCAGACGCGAACCGGGAAGAGTCAGGCTTGTTATTTACGCGGCGGCGGAATGGAAACATGAAAGTAATGCGCCGGGATAAGAGCGATGATTCGGACAAGATGGCTAGTGCCGTTGCGCCGTGGAGTCCGGACAACCAGTTGCAGACGCACATCGAAGGATTGCGTGAGCGCGTCATCACACACTTTGAAGTCAAGAATTTGGAACACAGTCCAAAACTGGTGGCGGTGACGGCGTGCATGGACGGAGCGGGAGTGACCACGCTGGCGAGTGGTTTGGCGGCAGCACTGTCACGAACCGGCAATGGCAGCGCGTTGCTTGTGGATATGAATGCAGGGGAAGGCGTCACGCATTCGTTTTACAAAGGCAAGCCGGGCTATGGTCCTTCCGAATCCATTGAAACGGAGATGGCCGATGCAAACGGTGAAATAAACATGTCGTTGGAAAAAGCATCGGGAGGCGGATCGAGACGCAACCGGCTGGCCGGAATTTTGCCGCCGAGTTTCAATGAACATTCACCCAAGCTCAAAGCGGATGCGTATGACTACGTTGTTTTCGACATGACCGCTATCTCGCCGGCCAGCGTCACGCCGCGTTTGTCCGGGCACATGGACCTCGTTTTATTTGTCATCGAATCCGAGAAGACCAAGGATCACACCGCCCGCCACGCGGCTGATCTGATGCGTGAATCCCGCGCCAACGTGATGGCCATCCTGAACAAGTATCACAATCCAGTTCCCGGCTGGCTTTCCCACGATTGATCGTTCTGTCTCGCGGCACTCATGCTGCTGAATTTGTAGTGATTGCGTTCAAGTCTTTTTCGATGCAGGCGGTTCTGCATCGGGTTTAACCAATGCGTACAGTCATTTCTATCCCTGTTGGATGTTTGCGCCAGAAGTGCGAACTGACGGGGACGAAGTCTGCACCAGTCTGATTCCTAGACTTTAAGTGTCTCTATACTGATGAAAATCTGGATTGATTTAGATAACACGCCGCACGTTCCATTTTTCAAGCCCATCATCCGCGAGCTTGAAAAGCGCGGACACTCGGTGGTCTTGACGGCGCGCGATGCGTTTCAAGTCTGCGAACTTGCCGCCAAAATGGGACTCACTCCCGTCAAAGTTGGCCATCACTACGGCAAAAATCGTTTCATGAAAGTGTGGGGACTTGGTTGGCGCAGCCTCCAATTGCTGCCGACGGTTCTGAGTCATAAACCTGACCTCGCGCTCTCACACGGTTCTCGTTCGCAAATCTTGCTCTGCAACTCGCTTCGTATCCCGACGGTGATGATTATGGATTACGAGTTTGCTGAGACCCCATGGTTGTTGCAACCGCGTTGGGAGATCGTCCCGAAAGTTTTGTTGGAAGCCGATCTGCAATGCAAACATCCTGAGCGCGTGAAAACCTACGAGGGCATCAAGGAGGATGTTTACGCGCCCGACTTTAAGCCGGACTCCTCACTCGTAAAGCTGCTCGGCCTCGACCCAGCCAAGATCATCGTGACCGTGCGTCCGCCGGCGAACGAAGCGCATTATCACAATCCTGAGAGCGAGTTGTTCTTCGTTGAATTTATGAAGAGGCTCGTGACAACACCGGATACGAAAGCCGTGTTGCTGCCTCGCAACAAGAATCAGGAAGCGCAGATACGGAAAGATTTTCCGCAGTGGTTCGATGACGCGAAGGTGATCGTTCCAAAAGAAGCGGTGGATGGGTTGAATCTTTTGTGGCATTCCGACCTCGTCGTGAGCGGCGGCGGCACCATGAATCGCGAGGCTGCGGCCTTGGGTGTTCCTGTTTATAGCATCTTCCGTGGAAAGATCGGCGTGTTGGACAAGCAACTTCAGAAAGATGGCCGCATGATTTTGATCGAGAAGATAGAGGATGTTCACAAGAAGATCGCATTGCAACGTCGCGAGAAGTCCCATTCAGAATCCGCCGGCGCGCCACGAAAAGCGTTGGGCGGAATCGTTGAGCATGTTGAAGCCATTTTGAGGCAAGAGTGCGGCTAGTAATTTGAGCCGGTTGTCGAGAATCCAGATTAAATCATGAGCAAAGAAATCAAAGTCATCATCATCGCTGGTGCGCGGCCCAACTTCATGAAGGTGGCGCCCATCATCAAATGTATCCGCACCGGGTCTTCGCCCGCCGCTCAGAACGGCGCGAAGTTGAGTTACAAGCTGGTTCATACGGGCCAACACTACGATGCGAAGATGTCCGACATCTTTTTCACTGAGTTGGGAATTCCAGCGCCAGACATCAATCTGGAGGTCGGCTCCGGGTCGCACGCTGTTCAGACGGCGACTGTGATGATGAAGTTTGAACCAGTGTGCATCGAAGAAAAGCCGGACTGGGTCGTGGTCGTGGGCGACGTGAATTCAACTATCGCCTGCACGCTGGTTTGCTCGAAGCTGGGAATCAAAGTCGCGCATGTCGAAGCCGGATTGCGCAGCTATGACCGCAACATGCCCGAGGAAATAAATCGCATCGTGACGGACGCTCTCGCCGATCTTCTGCTGACGCCGTCGGCTGACGGAAATGACAATCTCAAAAAAGAAGGCGTGCCGGATTCCAAGATCAAACTGGTCGGCAACGTGATGATTGATTCGCTCGTGACGAACTTGGATCAATCCCGCGCGAGCAAACTCGGCGAGAAACTTGGTTTGAAGAAGAAGGCTTTCGTCTATGTGACGCTGCATCGTCCATCAAACGTGGATCAACAAGACAGTCTCACGACCATCATGAACGCGCTCAAACGCGTGGCCAAGGACTGGCCAGTCGTGTTCCCGATGCATCCGCGCACGCGGAAGATGTGTGGGCAGTTCGGCATTGCACTCGACGATGTGCCCGGTCTTCGCATCGTCGAACCGGTTGGCTATTACGATTCATTGTTCCTCACCGAGTTTGCGCGATTCATTCTCACAGACTCCGGCGGGTTGCAGGAGGAGAGCACTTATTTCAAAACACCTTGCCTGACGCTTCGTCCGAACACTGAGCGCCCCGTCACGATTACTCACGGCAGCAACAAGCTGACGACGGTCAAGTCTCTCGACGCTGACATTGATGCGGTGTTGAAGCAGGGGGCTCAGTCGTCAATGATTCCCCCGCTGTGGGATGGAAAAACTGCGGAACGGATCGTGGATGCGCTCGTGGCTTTCAAGTGATCGTTGTTCACTCGAATCGTCAGCCTTCATGCTCAAGCCCATCTTCACGCTCGACTACGAAATCCACGGCAACGGGGATGGGTGTCCGCATGAACTGATGGTTGAGCCGACGCGGCGGATGCTGGATCAGTTTGATCGTTATGGCGCGAAGCTGACGATCATGGCCGACGTGGCGGAGATTTTGAAATTCAAGGAACACAGGGAGCAGACGGGGCGCGACGATTTTCACTACGAAGCCATCGCCGAACAATTACGAGACGCGTTGAGGCGGGGACACGATGTGCAATTGCATCTTCACGCAGGATATTTCAATGCGAAGCACAACGGCCACGGCTGGCAGCAGGATTGGTCGGAATATAATTTTGCCGGGCTGCCGTTCTCGCGCATGGATGATTTGGTCCAAGTTGGAAAAGCCTTTCTGGAAGATTTGCTGAAACCTGTCTCACCAACGTATCAGTGCATTGCTTTTCGCGCGGCAAATTGGTCGGTGAGTCCATCGCGCAACGTGGTTCAGGTATTGATCAAGAACGGAATCACGATCGAGACTTCCGTCTTCAAGTATGGGAAGCGGAATGGGCTGGTGAAGTTTGACTACACGAACGCGCATAGCGACATGATTCCATGGCGTGTGGATGAAGCGGATGTTTGCCTGAAGAGTAACGAGGGGAAGTTGACCGAGGTACCGATCTATTGCGAGCGGCGCTGGCTGGGCGCGTTTCTGACTCCGAGCCGGATTTACAGGGCTAAGTTGACGCGTGCCCATTCGGTGGCTGACGATTATCGCGATGCGAGCGGTGCAGCACCGGCCAGAAAGTCGTTGGCAGGAAAACTTCGCGACAAGTTCGCACTTCTGACCCAACGGCAAGCTTGGAAGGCGGATTTCAATCAATGCACTGGTGGTCAACTGATCGCTGCACTGGAGCGCGCGGAGCGCAAGTATGCCGGACTCGGCGGCGAATTGCCGTTTGTGTTGATAGGTCATTCAAAGCAATTCACCCCGGCGAACGAACGCAGTATCGAGCCTTTCCTGAAATTCATCCAGACCGCGAGCAATCGTTTCCGATTCGCTAATTTGAACGAGGCCTGCAACGGCCAGAAGAACTGAACATGTCCGCCGCTCGACAAGTTTCCGGGAAAAATGATCTGACGCGCGTGAGCTTTGAACAGCCAGCAACGCTGGATGTCTCGATCATCATCGTGAGTTGGAACGCGAAGGATTATCTTCGCAAATGTTTGAAGTCCCTCGCGCAGCCCACAAGCCTAGCGTCCATGGAAATCATCGTTGTGGACAACGCCTCGTCGGATGGTTCATCCGAAATGGTCGCGAGCGAATTTCCTTCCGTGCGCTTGATTCACAGCGGCGGCAACCTGGGTTTTGCCAAGGCCAACAACATCGGAATGCGTTTGAGCCGGGGACGGTATTTGGGGCTGGTTAATTCCGATGTCGAGGTACTTGATGATTGCTTGAGTCGGTTGATTGAAGGAATGGACAATCATCCGCGCATCGGGATGAGCGGCCCGTTTGTGTTTGGCGGAGACGGTAAAATCCAACGCTCGTGCCGTGGGTTTCCTGGCGTCTGGAACATGTTCTGCCGTTGTCTTGCGCTAGATCATATTTTCCCTTCGTGCCGGTTGTTTAATGGGTATCAACTCCTGCACTGGAAACAGGACAGCGAACGTGCGGTGGACATTCTCAGCGGTTGTTTCTGGCTGGCTCGCCGTGAGGCGGTGGAACAGGTGGGTGGTCTGGATGAGGGCTTTTTCATGTATGGCGAGGACATGGATTGGTGCCGTCGTTTTCATAATGCGGGATGGGAACTCAGGTTTCTTCCCTCAGCTCGTGCGATTCATTACGGCGGCGCGAGTTCGGCGAATGCGCCGCTTCGGTTTTTTGTGGAGAAGCAGCGGGCTGATCTTCAGTACTGGGCGAAGCATCATTCGATTCCCGCACGGCTCGCGTACTGGGTAATCTCGCTGACGCATCATGCGATCCGGGCATTGGGTCAGACTGCGGGTGGTTTGGCGCGGAAAGGTGCGCGTGGGGATGTTTGGTTCAAGGCTCGCCGCAGTGTCGCATGTGTGCGACTGCTGCTGACCCGGTTATGGGCCAGTCCCAAATTGAAGTCGCAGGCTAATTCATAGGTGGCGGTGTTTTTTGATTCCAACGTTTTTTCAATCATGTCGAAACCATCCTTCGTGTTGTTGACCGCGTGCAAGAATGAAGCGGATTACATTGAGACGTGCATCCGCTCGGTGATCAAGCAGACGCTGCGTCCAGCGGCGTGGGTGATTGTGGATGATGGGTCATCCGATGAGACGGCGAGCATTGTGGAGCGTTGTGCGCGGGAGACAGATTTCATCAGGCTGCTCCGGCTCGAACCTCGAAAGGGCAGAAGTTTCGGCGCTCAATATCGTGCAATCAAACGCGGCCTTGAACTTTTGAAAGACACTCCGTTCGATTTTCTTGGAGTGATGGATGCGGATATTGAATTGGAGTCTGAGCGTTACTACGAGCAGTTGTTTGGGGAGTTTTCACGCAGTCCGCGACTGGGCATCGCAGGCGGAGTGATTTGCGAACGGGACGCGAATCAAAAGTTTGTGGAGCGGGAGTTCAATGCATCGTGGTCGGTCGCTGGCGCCGTGCAGATGTTCCGGCGGGAACTGTATGAAGGGCAGGGCGGGTATGTGCCGCTGGAGTACGGTGGTTCGGACACGCTGGCCGAAGTGTCGGCGCGGCAGAAGGGTTGGGGCACGCGTTCTATTGGGGGCTTGCGGGCATTGCATTATCGTCCCACGTCCACGGCTGATGGTAGGCTGCGCGGAATTTTTCGCCTTGGAATGTTGGATGGATCGTTCGGCAGTCATCCGCTGTTCATGATGCTCAAGTGTGTTCGGAGAATTCCAACC
>JAYUAV010000013.1:0-12605 GCA_043741175.1 Verrucomicrobiota bacterium | reverse complement strand
CCTCTCCGTGTTCAATCCAGCTTTTCTTTCCCGCGACGATGGTGGCTACAGTCTTGCCTTTGAGCGGCCAACCGTAGAACGGATTGTTCCGGGATTTGCTGGCGGTTTCGCCGTGTTCCCAGACCCATTCGCGGTCAGGATCGAACACGGTCACGTCTGCATCCGCGCCGACACTGAGCGTGCCTTTGGACAGGTTCAGCAATCGTGCGGGCGCGATGGTGTATTTGCTGATGAGGTCGGAGAGGGAGAGTCGTTTCGCGTGGTAAAGCTGCATGAGCGCGAGTGCGAATTCGATCTCCAGTCCGGTGATGCCGAACGGTGCATAGTCGAACTCGACCTCCTTCTCGAAGTCGCAATGCGGCGCGTGATCGCTGCAAAGGACTTCAATCGTTCCATCCACGATGCCCGCGAGGATCGCTTCGCGGTCGCGCGCGGAGCGGAGCGGGGGATTCATTTTGAAATTGGTGTCGTAGCTCGGCCAGGTGGGGAGGTTGAGGGTTGAAGGTTGAGGGTTGAGGGACTGCAATAGTTGTTTGCCGTCCTCAGCCCAGAATTTTTCGCTGCCTGCGATGGCGGCATCGGTGAGTGTGTAATGATGCGGGCACGCTTCACCGGAGATCGGCACGCCGCGTTTCTTGGCTGCGCGAATCAAGTCAACACTGCCTGCCGCGCTTAAATGTTGGCAATGCACTCGCGCTCCTGTGAGTTCTGCGAGCAGAATGTTTCGCGCCACGATCATCTCCTCGCCTGCTGCGGGCCAGCCTTGCAGACCGAGTCGCGTGCTCCATTCGCCCTCGTGCATCACGCCAGTCGTGACGAGCGAGTAATCCTGGCAATGATCCATGACGGTGAGATCAAACATCTTCGCGTACTCGCACGCGCGCCGCATGAGTTCATTGTTCTGGATGCAATGTCCGTCGTCCGTGATGGCGACGACGCCTGCGCGTTTCAACGAACCGATCGGTGCGAGTTCTTCGCCAGCGATGCCTTTGGTGATGGCGCCGGTGACGAAGACGTTGACCACGCCATCGCGTTTTGCGCGTTCGTGGATGAGGGCGACGGTGCCTGCGTTGTCAATGGCAGGCGACGTGTTCGGCATACAAACCACGGAGGTGAATCCCCCGCGCGCGGCGGCGGCGGTGCCGGAGGCGATGTTTTCCTTGGCGGTCTGGCCGGGTTCGCGAAAGTGGACGTGCAGATCAATCAGGCCGGGACAAACAACGAGACCTTTGGCGTCGAACTTCTCGATGTCGCGCGGGGATTGCTTCGCGGCGTCCGCACCGATGGCGGCGATCTTGCCGTTGAGAATCAGGAGATCGGCGACGGCGTCGAAACGATTGGCGGGATCAATCAGGCGACCGCCCGTGAGAAGAAGCGAATTCATCGGGGCGAGAGGCTAACGACGGTGAATTGACAAGGCAAGAGCGGCGGGTATGATTTGCGCGCGCGTGGCGACCGGGGCTGACAAGACGGTGATCCGGGCTTGCCACGTCAAAGCTCCGCAACGCGGAACGCAGGCGGGTGTAGTTCAATGGTAGAACGGCAGTTTTCCAAACTGCATACGAGGGTTCGATTCCCTTCACCCGCTCCATTCATAATCAACAAGCTTCCCTGCGGTGCAGTAAGTTGATGGTTCTTAAGATTTTTCCGAAGGGTTTCGCTTCAACGCATCCAATCATCGAAATCAGCAGGTGACTGCAATTTGATTCAGCCTGCTTGCGCTAGAAGTTGCGACGCTCGTGCGGGGAGATGCAGTGCTACCGAGTCCACCTCCACTCCCACCCAAACCGTTACCTCGCTCTCCTCAACTCATGAACCTTCCAAAACGAAAGCCCTTGGATGTAATCCAAGGGCTTTCATTTTGAAATCGTAAACCGCACGCGGCTAGTATGGCATGGTAAAATCTCTGCTCTCAGCAAAGCGACTTTGGTTCAAAAAGTTGCAGACTCAACAAAAGGCTCTGCACCGCATCTTCAACGCAGACGCCATGTGATGCGCGCCTTATCCAGATCGTAGGGCGACATCTCCATCTTCACGCGATCACCGATGGTCAGACGCACCCAACGCTTGCGCATCTTGCCGCAAATAGTGGCCAGCACGAGATGCTTGTTGTCCAACTCCACGCGAAACATCGTGCCGGGCAGCACGACGGTGACGCGACCTTCTACTTCGATATGTTCTTCTTTCATGACGGACTGACTGGGGGAAACCAACGAAAATAAAAGCGGGGTTCGGCTCACCCGAACCCCGCTGAAACTGTTACAACCGCTTAGTAGCGACCGCCACGACCGCCGCCGCCGCCGCTGCTGCCGCCGTATTCACGACGACCGCCGCCGCCGCCGCCGCCGCCGGGGGCGCGTTCTTCACGGGGTTTTGCGACGTTGACTGTGAGGGCGCGACCGTCCATTTCCTTGCCGTTCAACGCTTCGATGGCTTTCTGGGCCTCGTCAGCGGAACTCATGGTCACGAAACCAAAGCCACGGGGGCGATTGGTCATGCGATCCATCATCAGGTTGGTTTCGGTGACCGTGCCGAACGCGGCGAACGCGTCGTTGAGGTCGTTTTCAGTGGTATTGAAGGAAAGATTTCCTACGAATAGTTTATTGCTCATGTGATTTTAACTGTTGGATTAACCGGTACTTTCCACGGACTGTTCCCGAACGTCGGGTCTAAAATCATCACTGAAACAAGTTCACCTGAGGATTCACCATGTCTTGAAAGGGACTAGCTATCTTACAGACGTGCCGAGTATCAGTGCCTTCACCCGCAATAGCGATAACTATCTTTGGCGCATCCATTCCACGGGTGTCATCACAAACGGGTGAGGCTATCCGAGGGAGTGCCCGCGCTCCGGGGTATGTCGCCTCGTTCCCCCACCCGTTTGTAATCACACCCCAGTCCACGCTGCTATCCCGTATTTATTTGGCTCATTCGAAACTTTGTAGGCGACGAGGTGACGAGTCGTTCCGGTGCAGCACTCCTTACGGCGTGCCCTACAGTTTTGAAAGAGCCTCTTCATTGAAAACTCGTTCCTCGCAACCACTGGGCTGGATGATTCAATCCCGTTGGGATTCTGACGAGGCAACGGCAATACGCAGGTGCGCCCGCCCGCAGACTTTCAACAACTCACGGCAACAACTCACGGCTCGACAACCCCAAGACACGGTTTTAATGTCGCACGCAAATAAATGTTGGGAGCAAAACGCAAGCGTGCGCGGATGCGAATATGCCAACCGTAAATCTATCAGCGACGATGAAGCCAACGAAGCACTTCAAGCTTCTACTAACGCAGGCAATGTTCACTAAAAGGACTCAGTTCTTGGCGGCAGCAATTCTTCTAAAACAACGAGGTGGTTATCGTTACGTGGTCTTACACCTTGTTTGTCAGGGAATGGAAATTATTCAGAAGGCATTACTGCTGGCACATAGTTATGACACTTTCAAACCTCAAATAGCAAAGCGCGCACTCTTCGGCCATGATCTCATCAAGGGAGCAGATGCTGTATCTGCCACATACGGCCTTCGACCAATTTCAGGGGCTCTAAGATCAGAGCTTGAGCAACTGAATCACTACTACATGGAACATCTGCTTCGATATGCTTCGCCAGCGGATATTTTGATAGATGGAGATTCTATATCCTACACGAGAGTGTTGAAGCGATGCTGCGCACTCGTTCGATTTGGATCCAAGAAAATAAAAACCCCAACTAACTCCCCACCGCCCGCCAGTCCAGCACCTTGAGTTGCACGGTGCGGCGACCGTTGTAGTCGTTGACCTGCGGCGCGAATGCCAGATCGAATCTTCCCACGGGCAGGCTTTCTTTTCCGGCGTTCCACCACACGGCTTCGTGGCTGGTCTTGCCATCCGTCAGCCAGAGTTTCACATGCTGCTTGTCCGCGCCCATACGCTGGAGCGGGCGTTGGTGCGTGATGTTGCGCACGTAGAATTGCACCGCAGGATTCCCCTGCCCCATCGGCCTGAGTTGATCCAGTTCGGCAAGCGTGTCCAGCGTAATGTCGCCAAGATTCACTTCGGCATCGAGTCGGAGCGGCGGTTGCAAATCCTCGCGCTTGAGCGTGCGCTTGGCGATGCTGTTCAACCGCGTGCGGAACGCGTCAAGGTTGTCGGGATGGATAGTGAGTCCGGCGGCCATCGCGTGTCCGCCGTGGCGCACGAGCAGGTCGTCGCACTCGCGCAACGCCGCCGCGAGATCAAACCCCACGATGCTCCGGCCTGAGCCGCGCCAGTTTCCGCCCTCGCCGCCGATGATGAATGTGGGCCGGTAAAACTCATTCAGCACGCGCGAAGATACGATACCCACGACGCCGATGTGCCAGAGCAGTTGTCCCTCAACGATGACGTAATCCGTCTCTGGATTAAATCGCGCGCGTATCGCGCCGCTGACTTCCTCGGCGATGGTGCGTTCGATCTTTTGCCGCTCACGATTTTGAGAATCGAGTCGTTGCGCGAGCGGCATGGCGTCCTCCATGTCTTCGGCGAGCAACAGGTGCAACGATTCCTCAGCGGTCTCCAATCGCCCGGAGGCGTTGAGTCTCGGCGCGAGTTGGAAGCCGACATCGAAAGTGGTGAGCGACGCGGGGCATTGCGCGACTTGTTTCAGCGCAATGAGGCCCGGTCGTTCGGTGGCGTTCAATCGTTCCAATCCCACAGCAACGAGGATGCGGTTCTCTCCGGTGAGCGGGACGAGATCGGCGATCGTCCCCAGCGCGACGAGGTCAAGCAGCGGGCGCAGATCGTAATCTTCCGCGCCGGGAAGATTCATCTCGCGTCCACGTTTGACGAGCGCGTGAGCGAGTTTGAAGGCGAGGCCGACGGAGCACAGCTCGCGAAAGTCTAAAGTCTCAGGTCTAACGCCTAAAGTCTTCGCCTGCGGATTCACCAATGCCACAGCAGCGGGCGGTGGCGATGAGATTTGATGATGATCGAGAACGATGACATCCACGCCGCGTTCGCGCAGCCAGGCGATGGTTTCAACAGCAGTCGAACCGCAGTCCACGGCGAGCAGGAGATTTGTCGGATATTTTTTGAGACAATTCTCCACGCCATCGCGACTGAGGCCGTAGCCCTCATCCATGCGATGCGGCAGATAGACGTTGGCTTGCAGACCGAACGTGCGAAGAACTTGTTGAAGCAGCGTCGTGGAGGTGACGCCGTCCACGTCGTAGTCGCCAAAGATGACGAGCGATTCGCCAAGCTCACGAGCGCGGAGCAATCGCGCCACGGCCTTGTCCATGTCGGGCAACAGAAACGGATCGGCAAGTTGTTTGAGGCGCGGGCGGAGAAAAGTCTCGATGGCGGACGGCTCACTAAGGCCGCGATTGACGAGGCATTGCGCGAGCAATGGGGAAATCTTGAGACGACTCGCGAGCGGCCCGGTGAGGAGAGGTTGAGGCGTGGCGGGCGTCCAGCGGCATTTCATGTCGCCACAGTATCAGGAATTTTCCCTGCCGTTGCGAGCGCGTTTCTCGCGTCGTCCGGCCATCACGGAGAGCGCGATGGAAGTGCCGATGATCGCACCGACGACGATCAGTGAGATGTTGCTGCTGATCTCGACTTGAAACCATTTGTGCGGAGAATCACCGTGCGTTGCGAGGAGCATTTTGACGCCAATGAATACTAGCACGAATGAAAGCCCCACCTTGAGGTAACGGAAATAATCAATCGCACCCGCCAGCACGAAGTAGAGTGAGCGCAGGCCGAGAATGGCAAAGACGTTCGAGGTGAAAACTATGAATGGCTTGGCGGTGATCGCGAAGATGGCGGGGATGGAATCCAGCGCGAAGATAAGGTCAGTGGTCTCAACCATGAGCAGGACGAGCGCGAGCGGAGTGAGGAAAAATTTACCGGCTTCACGGACACTGAACTTCTGGCCGTGCAGTTCAGCGGTCACAGGGAAAAACTTTTTAGCGAGGCGCAGTACGGGATTTTTTTCCGGCTGCACACCTTCATCATCCACGAACAACATCTTCACGCCTGTGAAAACAAGGAACGCGCCGAAGATGTAGAGCGTCCAGGAGAATTGATTGATGATGGCCGCGCCCGCCGTGATCAAAGCACCACGCATCAACAACGCGCCGAGGATGCCCCAGAACAGAACGCGGTGTTGGAACTGTAATGGCACGCGGAAGTAAGCGAAAATAAGCGCGATGACAAAGACGTTGTCCATCGAGAGCGAGAGTTCGATGACGTAGCCGGTGACGAACTCGACGGTGTCTTGTTTTCCCCAACCAGTGACAAGTGCGGGTGCAATGACTAAGCCGAACAGCAGAGAGAGAATCACCCAGAGCGTCGTCCAGCCAATGGCTTCCTTGAATTTGACGACGTGTGCTCTTTTATGAAACACGCCGAGATCAAGTGCGAGGAAGAACAGCACGCAGGCGATGAAACTCGCCCAGTGCCAAGCCGTGATTTCAATGACGCCAAGCATGGTTCAGTTTGTTTTTTGTAATCTTATCTTTCGGTAGTGTATCAAATTGCCAGCTTGTTCTCCAGTCCGTAGCACCGGAGGTGTGAAAGAAGTTAGCCCACGGCGTGAGCCGTGGGAAAGCGAGCGGAAATCACAAGCCCCGGCAGGGGCGAAAGAAAAACTTGCGTTAAGCCAAATCCCTATCGCCCCTGCCGGGGCTTATGGTTGTCTCTGATCCACCCTTCTACCGCTGCTCCGCAGCTAATTCCGGTTTGATTACGTGACCTAAGAAACATCCGCCCGCTCAAGACTTTGTAGTCGTAGCCGCTACGCTGCCTTCCACTGCCACCACGCCTGAACCGATATTCGGACGCTGGCCTTTGTGCCACCACAGAACCAACGCGCTCGCGATATAGATCGAGGAATACGTGCCAGTGATGATGCCGATGAGGAATGTGAATGCGAAGTCGTTGACCGGGCCGCCGCCGAAGATGTAGAGCGACATCGTGGCGAGGAATACCGTGCCGGAGGTGATGATCGTACGGCTCAAGGTTTGATTGAGTGCTTGATTCACCAATTCGCGGAACGAGCCGCGCACACCAAGCTTCAAGTCTTCCCGGATGCGATCAAAGATCACGATGGTGTCGTTGATCGAGAAGCCGATGATGGTGAGCAACGCGGCGACGGTGGTGCTGTTCATTTCCTTGGGGGAGAGGAAATAGATTCCCATCGTCATCAACAAATCGTGCAAGATCGCCACGACCGCCGCGATGGCAAAGGAGAACTCGTAGCGGAACGCGACATAAACCATGATGCCGAGCATGGCGAGCAACGCAGCAGAGATGGCAGTATTACGAATCTCTTCACCGATGACGGGTCCGACTTTGTCCGTGCTCTTCACGTCAAACTTTGATTCGGGAAAGCTCGCCTTGATTTTCTCCACCACGCGCTTGTCAAGATCACCTGCGGAAGCATCCGAAGCTTTCTCATTACCGCGAACCGTCAAGCGCAAGGTCTTCACACCTGTGTCCAAGGCGGTTTGATACGCAATCATCACTTCGCCAGCACCCGTCTCCGTGATCGCTCCGCGCAACTTGGCTTCGTCAACGATGTGTGCCTGATCGAAGCCGAGCAAGATGGTATCGCCTCCAGTGAACTCGACACCGAACACGCCGTTGCCGCGTTTGACGCCCCAACTGATGCCGATGAGAATGATCAACCAGCTTGTGATGAACGCGGGTTTGGCCCACTTCATGAAATCAATGTTCGGACTGCGGATGATGTGCAGCATGTTCAAACTCTTGATCATATTCTTGGCGAGCAATCCGTCAAAGATCAACCGCGTGACCACGAGCGCGGTGAACAAGCTGGCGGCAACACCGATGGTCAGTGCCACGCCGAAACCTTTCACCGAAGCTGTTCCCATGAAAATCAAAATCACAGACGAGATCAACGTCGTGACGTGTGAATCGAAGATCGTGCTGAACGCGCGGTCGTAACCAGCGGCGATGGCGCCCTTGAGCGATTTGCCCTTGGCGAGTTCTTCCCGGATGCGTTCGTAGATGAGGACGTTTGCGTCCACCGCCATACCAACGGTCAACACGATACCTGCGATGCCGGGCAGCGTGAATGCGGTCTCGAAAGAACACATGACACCGAGGAGAATGATGATGTTGCAGAGCAGTGCGATGTTGGCGACGAGACCTGCGAGCATGTAATAGACAAGCATGAACACTGCGACAGCGATCACGCCGTAGATGGATGCCTTGATGCCACTCTCGATTGAAGCTTTGCCGAGCGTCGGATCAATGTCGTTGGAATAAATGATCTTCAGCGGAGCCTTGAGCGGGTTTTCCAAAACGCCAGCCAATTCGGTGGCACTGGCGCGATCAAAGTTGCCGGTGATGGATGCCTGACCGTTTTCAATCGCGGAATTGATGGATGGCGCGGAGTAAAGCTCACCGTCGAGGATGATCGCGAGACGGTATCCAATATTTTCCCGAGTAACGTTGCCAAATAAAACAGCACCTTCCTGCGTGAGGGAAAGAGCAATACCAATTTGACCCATTTCGTAACTCACTGCGGCCGTCTTGACGATATTTCCGGTCAGCCCTGGTTCGCCCTTCTTCTTGACGATGACCTGTTCAATATTCTTGCTCCCATTCTGGTTGCGCTCCTCACGTTTAAGCATCTCATAACCGAATGGAATCGGCGCACCCGACTTGATGAGTTCGGAAGATTGTTTATGCACGAGACGGAATTCGAGATACGCCGTCTTCTGGATATTGGTGATCGCGCGCGCGCGGTCATCTTCGGACAAACCTGGAAGCTGGATGAGGATGCGATTATCGCCAGCGGGTTGAATGATGGGTTCAGCCACGCCGAAACGATCCACGCGTTTGCGGATGACTTCGACAGCCTGCGCCAGTGCGCCGGTGATTTCATTCGTGTTGGAAAGCTTGCTGAAATCCAATTCCACGAGGAATGACGTGCCGCCCGCCAGATCAATTCCCTTTTTGATCTTGCCCGCTGTCTCGCGCTGAAGCTGGTTCAAAATATACGTCGTTGGGCGCGCCTGACTCTTGGTGTCGTAAGCGAAGTACGGGGCGATGTTGTTCGTCCCGACGGCGTCCATCAAGTTGGCGAATTGCTTCTCAGGTTTCGCCTTGTCGAGTGAGCGTGCTGTGGAAACGATGTTTGAAATCGTGGTGTCGCCGGGCGTGGTGGCACGCGCGGTCTTCTCGAAGTGCGTGACAAGATCGCCCGCCGTCGGCGGATAAGTTTGAGAGAGCGACCAGAGGACGACGAGGACGACAATGGTCAGACGCCAGAAGTTATTTCGGATCATGGGAGTAGTTTAGGAATCGCTTTTCTGAGTGCCGCGCTCGGTGATGTCGGCGACGGATGAAAGTGTGAGTTCGAGTTTGGCGTCGGCGGAACGAATGGTGACGATCTTTTCCTTTTCCCGCACGGAGACCACCGTGCCGATAATGCCACTGGTGGTCAGAACCTTGTCGCCGGACTTGATCGTGGAAAGGAGCTTGGCGTGCTGCTTGGCTTTCTTGTTCTGCGAAAACATCATGAACACGACCATGAGGATGATGGGGATAAACATCACCATGGAAGTCAAACCCTGCGGTTGTTGTCCCTGCGCCAGTATTAAGTGCCAATTAGTTAAGTCCATATTTGATTAAACGAGCGCACACTCTAAGAAAATCGAAGCCATTGGCAAGCGTATTGACGGGCGGATTTGGGTTGGTGACGAATTCCGACCACCCGAACTAGCACCAAGCTCCATCGTCCTCGTCGTCGTTCTCGTCGTCGTCCTCGACTTTTCCCAATCAATTCGAGGACGAGAACGACGAGGACGACGCCGAATCAAAAACACGCCTTCAGCCTACTTCCCCTTTTCCGCTGGCAACGAAATCCTCACCACGCCCGCCCTGCCCTCTGACGGGTTCACGATCTCCAGCTTGCCGTGGTGTGTCTCGATGATCTTGCGCGTGACGGTAAGGCCGAGGCCAAGGCCGACATTCCGTAAGGTATAAAACGGCTCGAAAGCTCGCTGCGTGGATTCTGGTGTGAAGCCTGCCCCATTGTCCTGAACCTCAATGTGCAAGGCGTTCGTGTTGCTGCCATTCATTCCCACATCCGCGCGCACGGTGATTTTCGGATCGTTGGCGTTCGCTTGAAGCGCGTTGATAAAAACTTCCATGAGCGCGTGCTTCAATGAAGATCGGTCAGCACTGACCGTGATCGGTTTACCCGTGTGCTCGTATTTGATCTGGGCTGTCTTGCCGGGATGATACTTGCGCGCTTCCTGATAAGACTCCTCCACGAGCGCGGCGAGCGGGATGGATTCGGTGGAAGCCACGGAATCGCGTGCGAGGAATCGCATCTGATTGATGAGCCGGTTCACTCGCTTGACGCCTTCCGACAACGCCGTGTCCAGCGAGGCGCGGAATTCAGCATCGCGATATTTTTCCGCGAGCAACTGCTGATGCGTCGAGATGGGCACCATCGTGTTCCCGACTTCGTGCGCTAGACGATCTGCCATCGTCTTCACCATCCGCAGATTTGAAGCCTCCAACTCAAGATGCCTCAACTGCTCGCTCTGCGTCTGGTCATCCACCACGAGCAACGCTGACGCTGGCGACTCGGCATCGCCCTGATGAAACGGAACGATGGTGATGCTGTAAAGCGTACCGGGTGAACCTTCCGGCTCGAACTTGAATGGCGCGATGGCAGCACCCGTCCGCAAGACTTGATGCACCTTTGCACCCAACGATTGCGGCAGATCGGCGAAGCCCAACTTGTCCTTCGCGCGCGAGGTCTGGCCGAAATATTTCCGCGCCATCTTGTTCGCGTGAAGAATCTGGAGATCGCGGTCAACAACGACGCACGCGCTGTTCAACTCGCGCAACACGCCGGTCATCATGTCGCTGTTGGCAGCGAGTTGATCATGCAATCGGATGTTCCGCACGGCGAGTCCGACCTGTTCGAGCAGATGGAAAATGAGTTCAAGTTCCGCATTGGTCAGTGGCTCGCCAGTGATCCGTGCGTCAAAGACCGCGATGCCGAGCAGCGAATCGCGCTCAAAGAACGGCACGGCCACCTGCGAGCCGAGCAATTCAAACTCGCGTTGCGTCTCGGCGTCTGTAATGGCTTCAATGCTATTGCAGCGAAGAATTCTGCCAAGGCGGAGCAGTTGTTGACCGATGCCGCTATCGAGCGAGAGATGAAAGTGTTCGAGCAGCGCAGGTGAAATCCCGATGGCCGACGCCGAACGCATCTGGCGCGACGCATCTCCGATTCCAAGCCCGGACGCAACATCGGGGCGCAGAAAGACGGCTGCGCGATTGATGCTCACGATTTCGCGAAGTTGGATCAAGAACTGGCGGATGAGTGCCTCGGCGTCCAGTGAGTGAGTGAGGATGGAGGAAAAATTCCGCAACACCGAGTGTGGCTGGGCAACAGATGCTGGCGCGACAGACGGAGTTTGCGTGATGAATTGCGTCTCAATGCGGGCGGGAGGTTGCAGCGCAGGTACAGTCAACAAACGCTCTAGCAACGCATTCAGAGCGCGCGGGCGGATGGGTTTGGAAAGCACATGCGACACACCGCGCGCAAAGGCTTCCTCCTCCCAATCAGATTGCCTGCCGTCCACGCAGATGATCAGTGGCACGCGCGGCAACCGTCTATGAATTCGATCCACCGTCCACATCCCTTGGATGACATCCGCGTCCAAATCCAGAATCACAGCCTGCACGAGCAGTTGCGTGAGGATCGGATCGGATTCCTCCTGATTTGCGCGATGGATGACGCGATACAATTCAGGATCAAGTCCGGCGCGGATCGTGTCAGCGGATTCGGGATGGGGCGAGATGACGAGAATGGTTTTCATCGCGCGCCACCACAGGGAAAAGGAGGAATTTTTTGAAAAAAAGAACTCGCGCGAAGCTCTCGGCAACCATCGAGAGAAGCAGCAGCCCGGCACACGACCGCCGTTTGACTTGTGCCCGGCAATTTACAACCTGCTCCTGAAAATGTCACCGCGCCTAGATAAGCCATAGCGTCCCTTGCCGGTCAATGAATAGTTGTTCGCACATCCTTTTGCGGTGAAATCAATGCCTCGAATGGACGCGCGACTCAAGTGGATGATACCCGCGAGACTACACCGGGGGGAATACGGGATGGCGGTGTTGAAAGTGTTTTTCGTCCTCGTCCTCAATTTTTCGGAAGGATTTCGAGGACAAGGACAAGGACGATGGGGAAAAATCAAGCCGTCGGCTTCACTCCACCCCAAACCTGTTCCGCCAGCCGGGATTTTTGCAGGATGCCTTGATTGAGTTCCGCAATCGAACTCGCGGGCTTCAGCGGCAGATGCAGCGTGAACGTGGTTCCCTTACCTTGCTCGCTTGATGCTTCGATGCGTCCGCCGTGGTGATGCACGATGAAGAAGCACGCCATGAGATGAATGCCAAACTCGCTTGGCGTATCATCCACCTCAACGCGGTCTACAACGTCACCACGATCCCGACCCTGCTCGCCTGCGCGGCGATCGGTCGCCCCGTGGTGTGGACCGCGAGGGGCGCGCTGCAGCGCTGGAAGGAGGTGCGCCGGGGCACCGCGAAGGCGGCGTGGGAGCGGGTCTGTCGGGTGATCGCGCCCGGCCGC
>JAYUAV010000012.1:0-5903 GCA_043741175.1 Verrucomicrobiota bacterium | reverse complement strand
GTTCGGGTTCACGCATGAATGACGCCACCATTTCCGGCATCGCGAAACGCGGAAGCAATTCTCCGCGCTCGTCAAGGAACTGTTGCCGCCAGCGGATGTAGCTCTGGAGAATCTCCGCAAACTGCGCGCGGGTCGAAACCTGCACCACTTGTTTGCTGAAGACGTTTGCGGGGCCGAATCGTTTCGCATACCACGGAGCGACCTTGCGGAACATGCGGCAGCCAAGGTCTTCGCCGAACACTTCCACCATCATATCCAAGTGGCGACACATCACACGCACGCGCTCGTTGAAGGAAGGTTCGGGGGAGATCGCTCCGTTCACAAGCAGGTGACTTGTGCGCTTGAAAATCCACGGATCATAAAACGCACCGCGTCCGATGCTCACGCCAGCGCAGCCGGTTTCATCAAACATCATCTTCGCGGCCTGCGGCGTGATGACATCGCCGTTGCCGATGACGGGAATGGTTTTGACGGCTTCAACAACTTTGCGGATGCCCGCCAGATTCACCGTGCCACCAAAGCCCTGTTCGCGTGTACGACCGTGAACAAAGATCGCCGCCACCCCGACGTCTTCGAGCGCGCGCGCCAGATCAGGCGCGGTAAGATTGTTGTTGTCCCAGCCGAGCCGCATCTTGGCGGTGATAGGAATTTTCACGGCGTTGACCATGCCCCGGACGAGCGCGGAAGTTTTGTCGAGTTCCGTCATCATGGCCGAGCCGCCGCCGATCTTGACGACTTTCTTCACGGGACAACCCATGTTGATGTCCACCGACGCGACGCCGAGCGATTCGAGAAACTGCGCCGCATCGCGCATCTCTTCCGGCACGCTGCCGAAGAGTTGCACGGCGAGAGGCGTGTCGGCTGCATTGGTTTCGATGAGCTTGAACGCCTTGGGATTTTTTTCGAGCAACGAACGTGCGTTGACGAGATCGGTGGTGCAAAGCCCCACACCGCCGACTTCGCGCACGACGAGTCGGAACGGCAGGTTGGTGTAACCCGCCAGCGGCGAGAGAAACAACGGCGTCGGAATGGTGAGCGAACCAATTCGCATCGGTCAGGCAGGGTAAAGGAATCAACGCGCGAACGAAAGTCCCAGAGCGTGTTGAAATGTGAAAGCGTCATGGACTGCGGCGGGAAGCGGAGTACCACGCCGTTTTCGCCAGCATGGCTTTCTTTGCCTAGTGCGCCGCCCGAGTAGGAAATTTTTTCCCAGTGGAGTTGGCTCTCGCTTCACGGAGTCCCTGCAAACACTACGTTTCCCCTCACTGGCACTGACGCTGCTTGGCGGGACATGAAATTGTGTCCGTATGATTGACGCCCTGTTCAGCCAGACGAATTACGTCGCCACGAAGAAGATGCTCGATGCCACCGCGCTCCAGCAGGAGGCCATCGCGTCGAATCTTAGCAACATCGAGAAGACCGGCTACAAGCGGCTTGATGTGGACGCGTCGTTTATAAACGAACTGAAACGTGCTGTCAGCGCTGGCGATTCCGATCAGATTCTTGGCCTCAAGCCCGCGCTCACGGTGGATGCAAACGCTGTTTCGAACACGAAGGATGGCAACACCGTTCAGCTTGAGAAGGAGCTGATGAAGATGAATCAAAACGTCGTTTCGCACGCATTGGAAACCCAGCTTGTCACCGGTCAACTTCTGCGTCTCCGGCTCGCCATCACCGGAAGACCAAACTGAACTGAGCCATGATCAACGTTCTTACCGGCATCACAAACACCTCCTCCGCGCTCGAAGCCGAGCGCATTCGCATGGAGGTGATTTCGCAGAACATTGCCAATGCCAACACCACTCGCGGCGCAGACGGCTTGCCGTATCAACGCCAGCAGGTCGTGTTTGAAACGTTGTTGAATCAGAAATCTGGTGATGCTTTCGGCGCGGCAAATCCTTCCGGCATCCAAGTCGCGCGCATCGAAAAAGATCAACGTCCGCCACGTATGGTTTTCGAGCCGGGCCACAAGGACGCCGACGCCAACGGCATGGTAGCGATGCCTGACATCAACATTCACGAAGAGATGGCAGACCTCATCACCGCGCAGCGCGCGTTCGAGGCGAACCTCGCCGTCGTCCGCAATGCCAAGGCGATGGCGATGCAGACGCTCTCAATCGGTAAACGGTAAAAAGTTGTTGAATGCAATCTGAATGAGTCCGGTAAATCCACTTTCATCGTTTCGACTTCCGGTCGGCCCGGAGCTGACTCGCGGCACAGGCATGAGCCTGACGCCCGACATCGCTCCGCGCACGATCCCGGAGTACGACTTGGCAAAGCTCGCGCCGTCCGCGATTCAACCGAACACATCCATCGCGCCAATAGCCGGCAATTTTGAAGGCACACTCGGTCGTCTTGTTGCGGAAGCGGCCAATAAAGATGTGGCCGCCAAGGATGCGGTGGCCGGGCTGACTTCAGGTGTGCCGTTGCATCAGGCGATGATTGCAAATGAAGAATCAAGCATCGCATTCCAGCTCATGGTCGAGGTGCGGAACAAACTTTTGGAATCGTATCAAGAACTGATGCGTATGCAGGTCTGACAGGGAAATCGCAAAGGGATAACGAATGAACAACGGATTAAATCAAATCGGCAACCAGCTTCAAACGATCTGGAAGCAACTGGGCGGCGGGCAACGCCTCACTCTCATCGTCACGGCGTTCGCCGTAATCGTTGGATTGAGTGTTCTCGTCTTGTGGGCGGGGCGGCCGGATTACGCGCTACTCTACGGCAAACTCGATGATGCGGAGTCGTCCAAAGTTATCGCCGCGCTCACTGAAGCGGGCGTCCCGTATCAGACCAGTCGCGGCGGCGGTAGCATCTCAGTGCCGAGCGACAAGGTTTATCAGATGCGGATGCAACTTGCGTCTAAAGGCATTCCGCGCGGTGAAGGCGTGGGCTTCGAGATTTTCGACAAACCCAACTTCGGCATCTCCGACTTCGTGCAACGCGCCAATTATCTCCGCGCCGTGCAGGGCGAACTCGCCCGCACCATCGGGCAGGTGGATTCCATCGAAAGTGCCCGCGTCATGATCGTGATGCCGGAGAATCGCCTGCTCGTGGACAACACTAAGAAGCCCACCGCATCCGTGTTCGTCCGGGTTCGCGGCAACGCCACGCTTCCGGTGCAGACCGTCAACGCCATCCGTTTCCTGGTGGCGAATTCCATTGAGGGACTGGCTGCCAACAATGTCAGCGTGGTGGACAACCTCGGCAACGTGCTTTCTGAAAACACGGAGAACGATTCCGTCGCCGGCCTCACCGCCACGCAGCTCAACTCGCGTCAGAATATGGAGAAGTATCTCGCCAAAAAAGCTGAAGACATGTTGAACAAAGTTCTCGGCGTGGGTCAGTCCGTGGTGCGCGTTTCGGCGGACATCAATTTTGATTCGCTGACTCGCACCGAGGAAAAGTTTGATCCCGAAGGCGCGATCCCACGCAACACCACGGTCACGGATGACCAGCAAGACACGCTTTCGACCACACCCAACGGCGGTGTTGCGGGTGTTTCGGCCAACAGCGGGTCGGATACAAACAGCGCCGCTTCTAGTCCGTCGAACACCAGTAAGGTGCGAAAAAAAGTCGCTACCACTTCGTTTGAGATCAACAAGACGGTCAGCAACATGATGCAGACGCCGGGCAGCATGAAACGCATTTCCGCTGCTGTCTTCGTTGCAGCCAACGTGAAGATGGACGGCACGAATCGCGTCGTCGGCACGCGCACGTCGGAGGAGATGTTGAAGATCAAACGCGTCGTCCAAGGCGCGCTCGGTATCCAAGACGGTCCAGACGCCACTCGCCCCGATCAGATCACCATCGAGGAGATCGCGTTCAACGAAGAACCCGCGATGGAGATCGCCAAGCAAATTGATCAGCAGCAGAAGAAGGATTTCTGGTGGGATTTGGCGAAGGCTGGAGTTTATCCGTTGCTCGGCGTGATCGTGTTGTTTGTTTTCTGGCGCACGTTCAAGAGCACGCCGTTGGACAATGTGACGGCGGGCGGAGCGAGTGGCCCCGGTGGCACGCGCGTGTTGCGTCCGGGTGATTCCGATGTCGTCACCGTGGAAGTGTTGAATCAACTCATCCGCGAGAACCCGCACAACATGACCCAGGCGATCCGCTCGTGGATGGGAACTCCAAAGGAGAAGGTTTAATCCATGGCCGCACTTGAAAAAGAAATCGCCGAGGGCACGCCAGCAGAACTAACGCGCCCGCAAAAACTGGCGGTGCTGCTCTGCATGTTGGGGCCGGACAGCGCAGCGCAAATTTTGAAACATTTCGACGAGCGCGAGATGGAGTTGATCATCGGCGAGATGGGAAAACTGGAACTCATCAGCCACGAGTTGCAGGAAAAAGTTCTCAAGGAATTCGCAGACGTGGCCGTTGTCGCCAGCACTTCCGTCGCAGGCGGCGAAGAAATCGTCCGGCTCACGCTGGAGAAAGCCGTCGGCCAAAGCCGCGCCGCATCTATCGTCGGACGCGCCAGCGGACATAAGGATGAAGTGGATCAAGGCGATCTTTTGCGCCCCATCCTTGAGGCTGATCCGCGCGAGTTGTTCAACGCTATCAAGACCGAGCACCCGCAGACCATTGCGCTGATGACGAGTTATTTTCCGCCGGAGAAAGCCTCGGCGTTCCTCAACCAATGCCCCGTGGAACTGCGCGACAAGATCGTCGAGCGCTACGCAACGCTTCAGCCCACGCCCATCGAGGTTATCGAAAAGATCGTCAACATCGTGAGCCGCAAGCTCGGCGTGAAGGCGACTCGCGGCATCAGTGAAACTGGCGGCGTGAAGTCCGCAGCCACGTTGCTCAACGCGCTCGAACGCACGATGAGCAAGACCGTGTTGACCTCCATCGAAGAGCGCAATCCCGACCTGAGCAAATCCATTCGCGCCAAGATGTTCACCTTTGAAGACATGATCCGGCTCGACAACAACGCCCTCCAGAAAGTCATGCGCGAGGTGGACACCAAAGACCTCACCGTCTCGCTCAAGAAAGCCAGCTATCAGGTCAAAGCCGCATTGCTCAGTTCGATCTCCAAACGCGCCGCCGAAACTGTGAAAGAAGAAATGGCGTTCCTCGGCAATCTCAAAGCCAAGGAAATTGAAGCGTCGCAAACGCGCATCGTGGACATCGTGCGCCGTCTCGAAGGCGAAGGTGAAATTGATCTCAACCCCCAGGAGGAAACTGCTGATGCCGCTGCATGAAACCATCCAACTCGGCAGACCCATCCGCGACGCGCGTGCCGTGATATCCGCGTTTCCCGGTGTTCCTTCTGTGTCCGCGCTCAACGCTGCGTCCGAGCAGGCGGCGTACGAACGCGGTCGGCAGGACGGCGAACGCGCATTGAGCGAACAACTCCTGCGGCAGCGCGGGGAATTGATCGAGTTGCAGAACGGTGTGCTCAAGTCGCTCAAAGATTCCATCAGCAACGTCACCGGCGAATGTGAAGGTGCGATGGTTGCGCTTGCTCTTGAGATCGCGGGCAAACTCGTTGCCGACATGCCCATCTCTAGCGAGATGGTGGAAGGTGCCGTGCGCGAAGCCCTCTCCAGCGTGGAGCAAAAAGGCACGCTCACAGTGCTGTTGAATCCGATGGACTTTGAGATGTTGCAGACCGCCAACGCGCCCGTGTTGCTCACAGATGTCGGCGGCGAGCGGATGAAGTTTCAACCATCTCCCCAAGTCACGCGCGGTGGCTGCATGGTGCATACGAACTTCGGCATCGTGGACGCTCGTCGTGAAACCAAGCTCGAAGCTCTCAAACAATCTCTCACCAACTCATGCCAATAACTGAACCCATAGTTGATAGTGGAAAGTTGATGGTGGATAGGTCCGAACCCCGAAAGCTTTCGGGGCTCCGCCTATCAACTATCCGCCATCAACCATCCACTGGCTCCCG
>JAYUAV010000011.1:0-2546 GCA_043741175.1 Verrucomicrobiota bacterium | reverse complement strand
ATCCGGGAGTCAACGATCTGGTTTTTGAGTTCACAGCGTTGAGTCTAGCCGCGCCAGAGAATGTAAGGTTTCGTTACCGGCTTGAGGGCGTTGATAAAGGCTGGGTGGAAGCGGGCAACGTGCGGGTCGCGCATTACCCGCACGTTTCGCCGGGGCACTATCAGTTCCGGGTGATCGCCTGCACTCACGATGGAATCTGGAATGATGTTGGCTCCTCGCTCGCATTCACGGTTGCGCCGCACTTTTGGGAGACGACTTGGTTCCGCGCCACTGCCGTCATATCCGCCGCCGTCTTACTCGGTGGCGGAGTGTTGATCGTGTCGCGCCGTCGCTATCAGCGCAAGCTGGAGCGGCTGCAACAACAACAAGCCTTGGAACGCGAACGGACGCGCATTGCACAAGACCTGCACGACGACTTGGGCGCGGGACTCGTCGAGATCAACTTCGGCAGCGAACTCGCGCAAGACCCGGCACTCAGCGAGGTCGAAGTGCGCGAACACACGCGCGAGATCGGCACCCGCGCGCGGGAGATGGTCACCGCGCTGGATGAGATTGTATGGGCGGTAAATCCAAAACACGACAACGTGTCGTCACTGGCCACCTACTTTTGTCAGTTCGCCCAGCACTTCCTGAGAGCCACGACCGTGCGCTGTCATTTGGAAGTGGCCAGCGACCTCCCCGCCGCACCGTTGAACGCCGAACAACGTCACAGCTTGTTCCTTGCCTTCAAGGAAGCTCTATCCAACGTAGCGCAACATGCTGGCGCAACGGATTTGCATCTCGCCATCACCGCAACTGATGGGATGCTCATTGTGGAACTGCGCGACAATGGACGTGGGTTCGACCTGGCCGCACCACGGGAGCGCAGCAATCCCGACGGACTGGGAAATATGGAACGCAGATTACACCAACTCGAAGGACGCTGTGAATTGGTCAGCAGCCCCAGACAAGGAACCACCGTCAGTTTCAAAGTGCCGCTGGCAAATAATCGTCACGCCGCGACCCATAACTCAATTGAGGTATTGTGAATTCAAACCATCCACCGCACGGTTTCTTTCGAGCAGGATTTTATTTCCTGCCGATAAGGCCAATTATTTATGACCGCTCATGCCATGGAAGGTACGGGGTCAGCACTCTCCGCCCGACAAGATGCTATGACAACCATCGCCCTGGTTGAAGACAGCGCGCCGCTGCGCCGTAACCTCGAACGCATGTTACGCCGCGCTCCCGGTGTCCGCTGCGTTTGCGCCTGCGGTTCGGCGGAGGAAGCGCTCGAACAGATTCCACTTTGCAAACCCGACGTCGTACTCATGGACATCAACCTCCCGGGTGCTTCGGGCATCGAATGTACCGCACGCCTCAAGCTCCAGTTACCCGCGATGCAGGTCATCATGCTGACAGTTTACGAGGACACGCCCAGCATCTTCAGCGCGCTGAAGGCCGGAGCCTGCGGCTATCTTTTGAAACGCTCGTCGCCCGCTGAAATTCTGGAGGCACTGACTGCGGTGCAAACCGGCGGCGCGCCCATGACCAGCGAGATCGCCCGGAAAATCGTGATGACCTTCCAGACTCCAGCACCCATGTCCGGCGACGCCGCGACGCTGTCCGTGCGGGAACAGGAAATTCTCAAACTGCTTTCCAAGGGAATGGTGAGCAAGGAAATCGCTGATGAACTTTCCATCAGCTACCATACCGTCAGGGTGCATACGAAACACATCTATGAGAAACTTCATGTGCGCTCCCGCGCCGAGGCCGTGATCAAATTCACCGCCGACAAAGCTGCGGCGAAAACTGTCTTAACCTCCCGGTCGCAGTAAGTGGTACGCTCCACGCCCCGCATGTCCGACGCTCTCCTGACACCAATGAGCTGCCCATCACTCGCGTCGCTGCGGCTGCAATCTCCAACCAGCAACGCGCCGCAATTTTTGCAGATAGCGGTCCAACGATGACATCACGGTCATTGGGCTACGAGCGAAGGTGACATAGGGTAAAAAGTTTTGTAGATAGAAATAATGAAACTCCAACTCATTGACTGGATCATCGTCGTGGCCTCGCTGCTGATCTGCTTTGCGCCCGCGCTGTTCTTCGGCAAGCGCGCGGGCAAGAACACCTCCGAGTTCTTTGCGTCAGGACGTTCCGTGCCGTGGTGGCTCGCGGGGCTCTCGATGGTGGCCACGACCTTCAGCAGCGACACGCCCAACTGGGTCACGCAGCAGGTGCGCCAATACGGCGTCGCGGGCAACTGGCAATGGTGGGCCTTCGTGCTGACGGGTGTGTCCACGGTTTTTTTCTTCGCGCGGCTGTGGCGTCGTTCCGGCGTGATGACCGATCTGGAGTTTTACGAAATCCGCTACTCCGGCAAGGCGGCTTCGCTGGTGCGCGGATTTCGCGCGGTTTATCTCGGATTATTTTTCAACTGTTTCATCATGGGCATGGTGACGCTCGCCGGCTGCAAGATTGCGAACATCCTTTTCGGAATGCCGCCGTGGCAGACGATCATTATTTGCGGCGTGCTCAACGTGGTCTTCGCCGCGCACTCGGGTTTG
>JAYUAV010000010.1:0-9062 GCA_043741175.1 Verrucomicrobiota bacterium | reverse complement strand
GTCGGTGGCACTTGGCTTTGGTTTCCGCTGCGGCTTCCTCGGCTTGCTCCACTTGGAAATTGTTCAAGAGCGTCTGCGCCGCGAATACGATATGGACATCATCGCGACGTATCCGAGCGTGGTCTATAAAGTTTATCTTAACGACGGCACGATGAAGGAAGTGGATAACCCGGCGTTCTTGCCGGACGTGACTTACATCCAGAAGATTGAAGAGCCGATGGTGAAGGCGTTCGTGATCTGCCCGAATGAAAACATCGGCGACATGATGTCGTTGATCTCCGAGAAGCGCGGCAGCCTGGATCACACGGAGACGTTGGATGCGCGTCGCGTGATGTTGACGAGTTTGATTCCATTGAACGAGATCCTGATTGATTTCCATGACCGCATCAAAAGCATCACGCGCGGTTTCGGCTCGATGGATTACGAGCCGGATGAATACATGGAGAGCGACATGGTGAAGCTGGACTTGCTCGTGAACTCCGAGCCGATGGACGCTTTCTCGTGCATCGTGCATCGTACGAAGGCGGAAGGTCGCGGTCGCTCGCTCGCGGAGAAGTTGAAGGAAGTCATTCCGCGCCAGCAATTCTTGATCAAGATTCAAGCGGCCATCGGTGGCAAGATTGTGGCGTCCGAAAGCATCAGCGCCTTCCGCAAAGACGTGACGGCGAAATGTTACGGCGGTGACGTGTCGCGGAAGCGCAAGCTGCTAGAGAAGCAGAAGGAAGGTAAGAAGCGCATGAAATCCATCGGCAACGTGAACATCCCGCAGGAAGCGTTCATCGAGGTTCTCAAATCATGAGCGAACAGAGCTTCCCATGAAAACAACACCTACACTTTTACTTTTCCTAGTTTCTGTTTTTATTCTCGGCTGTCGGTCGCTGCCATATCAAACTTACATGGGTGAGCAAAAGAATTGGCCTATCTCTTCAGGTTCATTTGTTCGCCACAATCATGGCGTTCAAATTTATTCTCCTTTTCAGCAGGATGGTTGGCCGGGAAACCCTTATTTTATACTTGGCCAAATACATCTGACGGGCGAGAAACCAGCTGACCTTGTTAACATTCTAGCCAAGGCTGTAAAAGAGCATCGTGGAGATGCGGGTATAATTTGTGACCAACAACTGGTCAATGCTGGTAATCGCTACATTCCAGGGCAAATTTTCATTTTTGGCAATCGGCAAAACAACTCAATGTTTGGCTTCTCCACACCCGGACGAGTTGAAACTATCAGTCGATTTGTCGCAGTTGGATATGTAATAGGGTTTCAGAATTCTCTCCAAACAGAGCTAAACAATCTTCATGAAATGATAGAATGGGCGAAAGATCATCCCGGGGGAGGAGTGTATGGGGGAACTAATTACTCGCCTGAACAAATAAATGCCGCACAGCGACAATTACTGACAAAGTTTGCTGGCTGGATTGAATGGTGTAATCAACATCCGAACGGTGGAACTTTTACAAACAGCAACGGTCAGATCGTCGAAGTTTTGCCCAAAAGAGTCTCCCCGGTGCTCAAGGAACTGAAGAAGGAACGCGACAAGCTTGAGTCAAACCTAAAGAAGACTTCCTCGAAATAGAAAATTTATGAATTTTCGCTGGTTCATCTCACGCACGGTTCGGCACGCGACAACGATGCGCAAGCACGTCCGCCACATGCTCGACGCGCAGCGCGACATCCTTTCGCCGCAAGCCATCGAGAATGTTTCCGCGTCGCTGACCGAACTGAACACTGCCATCCATTCCAACATCAAGAAGGATGATTTGTTCAAGTTGATGCAGAAGACAGATGAGGTGGCGGACAAGTGGTTGAAGAAATATCCGAACGCGAACTATCGCGAGAACGTGGAAGTGTTCCTCGTGGCGCTCGCCGTGGCGATGGGCATCCGCACGTTCTTCGTGCAGCCGTTCAAGATTCCCACAGGCTCGATGCAGCCGACGTTGTATGGCGTCGTCTCCACGCCGGACATGACGCATCGCCGACAGATGCCGCCGCCGTACGCCGATGAGCAGACTAAGAAACGCGATGCGCTTGTATTCCCTACCGGCATCGAGCGCATCAAGGATTGGTTCGCTGGCATCTCCTATCTCGAAGTCAAAGCCAAGGTGGATGGAACGTTGGAGCAAGTCAGCGAACCGTTCGGCATCCGCATCATCAATTTCTGGCAGACGCTCACCATCGGCGGACAGACACACATCATCTTTTTCCCGCCAGACTACGGCCAAAGCACTCTGCCAAATCGCGCGGGACTTGAACGCGGCGATGTTTTCAAAAAAGGCGACACCGTTGTCCACATGAAGATTCAGGCGGGAGATCATCTATTTGTGGATCGCATCAGCTTTAACTTCCGCAAACCCAAGCGCGGTGAGATCGCGGTGTTTGCGACCGCTGGCATCGAAGCAGACAGACGCAACCGTTGGAACATGCCGGGCGATCAGTTTTACATCAAACGGATGGTCGCGTTGAGAAACGAGCGCGTCCAGATCGGTGCGGACCATCATCTCATCATCAACGGCACGCGGTTGGACAGTTCCACGCCGCATTTTGAAAACGTGTATGCCACAACACAGGCAAGCACCGACCTGGATAATTTGTATCAGGGACATTTGCCGATGGTTCTCTTTACCGATGGAAATGAATTCAAAGTGCGCTCCAATCACTTCTTGGTCATGGGCGACAACACCGGAAACAGTCTCGACTCGCGGTTCTTCGGCGACGTGGACATGGACTACATCATCGGCAAAGAATTTTTCGTCTATTGGCCCCTGACCAAACGTTTCGGTTGGGGGAATAAATAGAACGAATCAATTGCCCCTGAGAGCTTGGCTTGTTGATGCGGGGGTTTGTCGGCAATCCAAAACCCGATACACGACTGCCGCTCCTTCATTGTCCACGCGATAGTAGATGGCATACGGAAAATGCGATGCCAGTTTGCGATGGTAGCCGAGAATCTTGCGATGAATTCCTCCGTAGAGCGCAAGCGAGTCTATGTCTGCAAAGACTGAGTCGAAGAAATATGCGCCGAGGTTTTCCCCTTGCCGTTCGTAGAACTTGCGACCTCTTACCAGATCGTTGAGTGCCGAAGTGAGTGTCCTTACTTTCATTCAAACTGCTTTCGCAGCTGTCGCTTGGCAGCTTCCCAGTCCAGCACCTGTTCTTTGCCTTCGGCGAGTCGCTGCTCCGTCTCTTTCAACACTTGACCATGCCATGCAGGCGACTCGAAAGCGTCTTCAGGCTGGGTGAGTTGTTCCCACAGAGTTTCCATCAGCTTGAGTTTTTCGCTGCGGGACATTTGCTGAACAGTTTCGATGCTCATGGAAAGAAACTAACCTGAGCAGCAAGCACGGGCAACAGTTACGTTAGTGCTATCGGGTCGCCTCTTGACACTGCCCAGAAGCGCGGCCGTGTCGAAGACCAGCCGCAGCAGCGTGACAAAACTGGAGGCATGGGATGTGCCTTGTGCCCCGGAGTTTTCCGACGTGCTACGGCTGGTCGAGAACGACACAGCCGCGCTTGGCACATCCGCAACGGGGGCAGTGTAAAGGATGTCCTGACCTCATGCCTCATGGATGCGCCCGCACAAACCACGCTCTACGGATGTGGAGAAGAAAGTGAACAAGACTCTTTGACCCTTCAAATGAATCCGAGTAGCATCTAACACCAAGCTGTTGCCCGTTCGCACACAGAAGCAAAAAATGTTTCACGCCAAACAAACTATGAAAACCACAATGCGTAATCTTGCTGCACGAGTTGTAGGGATGATTTCAATTCTGATCCTTTCAATGGCATTCGCCAGTGCAGGAACTAAAGAGCCTCCAGTGCTAATCAAGAGTGTCACAGGGTCGGCCACCTATTCGACCGACGGTGTAACGTGGCATGATCTGAAGCAGGACGCGACGCTCGAACACGAGTCCACCATCAAGACAGGAAACGGTGCTACTGTAGATTTCGTCCTCCAATACAGCAGCACGGTGTTGCGCTTGACGCCCGATTCCGAATTACAGTTGACCCAGTTGGATCGTTTGCCCGCCGGAGAAGTCATTGTCACGGACACCATATTGAAGCTCGTCACAGGTTCAATCCTCGGCTCACAACGGAAGCTGGCGAACCCTTCACGTTTCAAGATCGTCACGGCGGATAGCGTGGCGCGGATTATCGGCACGGAATACCTCGTGCGTGCGGACGGCGCAGTGACGGTGCTGTCCGGCGAAGTGACGCTCAATTACAACCTTCCTAAAGACGGAGGATCAGTCAAAGCAACCGTCGGCGCTGGCCAGTCCTTTGATCCTGCTTCTGGCAAAGTGGTTTCCACAACACCCGCATATCTGAAAAATATCACCGCAGACGTGGACACGATGCGGAATAATGCCGAAACCTACAAAGCTGGCAAAGCAACCGTGGTGGTGAAACACAAAGACCCGCGCGTGACCAAGTACGATTGCGATGACGACGACAAGGTTCATGACGGTGGCAAAGGTGACGACAAGGGCCGTGATAAAGATTGAGACGGCAGCATCCGATCACACAATCGTAGTAACGCTTCTTCTTGAGAAGCGACTTGAGTCATAACTCAACCCAGCATCGTCAGCACGATCCCAATGAGAATTCCCAGCACCGCCACGGTTTTCTTCAAGTCCGTTCTCTCACCGAAGAATAACAACCCTCCCGCGGACGCGATCAGTGTGCTGCCGCGACGCAGACTCATCACCAGCGAAACGAGAGCGTCGGGATTCGCCAGCGCGCCGAAGTAAATGTAGTCCGCCACCAGCAGTGAGAGCGCAATTCCCGGCACGCTCCAACGCCAGTGAAATTCATTGCGCGGCCACCAACGGCGTTGCCAGCCGATCATGAATGGCGTGAAGAACACGAGCAGGTAGATCGAGAACCACGCCTGCACCGTCGGCACGGAGAAACGCAATTTGCCGAGCAGATGTCGGTCGTAAAGAGCACTACAAGCCCCAAGCACAGTTCCGGCTGCGAGAAACCAAACCCACTTATTACGATGGAAGTGAACTCCCTCGCCCCGCCCTGCGATGGACAGTCCAATAAACGAAGCGATGGTTGTGAGGACGCCGAGCGTTTCCAAAAATGTGAGCCGTTCGCCCAGAATCAATACCGCACCCACCAGCACCACGAGTGGACTCATCGCACGAATGGGCGAGCCAAGCGAGAGCGGCAGATGTTTTAATCCGAAGTAGGTGAATATCCACGACGACGCGACGATGGCGGACTTGAGCGCGAGTTGCAGATGTTGAAATCCCCTGAGCCGATCTGTGACGAGTGAGTGTGGCAGTATGTTGGGTGCAATCAAATCCACCGCGAGCAACGCACCCCAAACAATCGCGCCTGTGAGCGTGCTGAAGAACAACACCGGCAGCACGGCGTTGTCTCTGACGGCGTGCTTGGTGCAAAGCTCATACACGCCGAGAAACAGCGCGGAGAGAAGTGCGGCGGCTATCCAGTGCAATTGAGTTGAAAAGAAAGACGGGCAAACCTTGGCGGTTCGCCCGTCGAGTAAGGCATTAGGACATCAGCAATTCGTTCACATATGACTGATGATATTATCGCCGAACGCGGAACACTTGATCTCCGTCGCGCCTTCCATCTGGCGGGCGAAATCGTATGTGACGCGCTTGCTGCCGATGGCGCCGTTGAGACCTTTGAGGATCAGGTCTGCCGCTTCCGTCCAGCCCATGTAGCGGAACATCATCTCGCCAGACAACACCACAGAGCCGGGGTTGACCTGATCTTTGTTAGCGTACTTCGGTGCCGTACCGTGCGTGGCTTCAAAGATTGCGTGTCCGCTGATGTAATTGATGTTGCCGCCGGGCGCGATGCCAATGCCGCCAACTTGTGCCGCGAGCGCGTCGCTCAAGTAATCGCCGTTCAAGTTCAGCGTAGCAATCACATCGAAATCCGTCGGGCGCATGAGGACTTGCTGCAACGTGATGTCAGCGATGGCGTCCTTGATGATGATGCCTGCGCCGGGTTTGCCTTCGGGAATTTTGCACCACGGGCCGCCATCAATTTCCATCGCGCCGAATTCGCGCTTCGCCAGTTCATAACCCCAATCACGAAACGCGCCTTCGGTGAACTTCATGATGTTGCCCTTGTGAACAATCGTCACGCTCTTGCTCTTATTCGCGATGGCATACTCGATGGCAGAACGCACGAGACGTTCCGTTCCCGGCTTGCTGACAGGCTTGATGCCGATGCCGACGGACTCGGCGGCTTCAGCACCGAAACGAATTTTCTTGAACGCAGCGGGTAATTCCTTCTGAATGAAATCGAGAATCTTTTTCGCCTCAACCGAGCCAGCCTGATAATCAATGCCCGCGTAAATGTCCTCCGTGTTCTCGCGGAAGATGACCATATTGACCTTCTCAGGATGCTTCACGGGTGATGGCACGCCGGTGAACCATTGCACTGGACGCAAGCAGACGTAGAGATCAAGCATCTGGCGCAGCGCGACGTTGAGCGAGCGGATGCCGCCGCCAACGGGCGTGGTGAGCGGGCCTTTGATGCCGACGAGATATTCGCGGAAGGCTTCGACGGTGTCATCGGGCAACCAGTTGTCGAATTTGTTCTTGGAAGTTTCGCCAGCGAATACTTCAAACCAAGCAATCTTCCGCTTGCCGCCGTATGCCTTCGCCACCGCCGCATCGAACACGCGCACGCTGGACGCCCAGATGTCCGGCCCGGTGCCGTCGCCACGTATGAAGGGGATGATGGGATTTTCCGGCACGGTGAGTTTGCCGGCTTTGATGGAGATTTTCCCGCCTGCGGGCGGTGTGACGTCTTTATAGGCCATGTTCGGTTTGCGATTTAAGATTTACGGTTTCAAGAATTTAACGGGGGACAGGTTTGATTTTTATGCGCTCAATTTCAAGGAAAGAAACAATCTAAACTTTTTCTTGAACGGCGGAGTCTATGGTGTCACATTCATTTCGTTGTTTGGCGAAACATAGTAAAACACATGCGCGAGTTCATGGCCATCACGAAGGCATTGTCTGATCCGGGGCGGGTGAGGATTCTCCTCTGCCTGCGGTGTGGAGAGTTGTGTGTCTGCCAGATCACGGAACTCTTCGGTCTCGCCACATCCACGGTTTCCAAGCATCTCTCCATCCTTAATCAAGCGGGCTTGATTCTGTCGCGCAAGACGGAGCGGTGGGTTTATTATCGTTTGCCGGATAAGGACGCACCTGTTGCAGTCCGCGAGGCATTGGATTGGGTTCATAAATCACTCGCTAAGACTGAGACAGCAGTCACGGATGGGAAGAAGTTGCAAAAGGTTTTGAAAGCTGATCTCGCTGAAATCTGTCGGCGGCAGAGGTGTTGAGCCTGAATTGATTTATGAAATTACAAGAGTTCAAAAACGTTCTCGCGCAAAGCCCGGCAGCGCACGTTCGCTTTCTGTTGCCCAACGGCGAGTTCGCTCCTGATCACGTTCATGTGACGGAGGTGGCGCGGATTGATAAACGCTTCGTTGATTGCGGCGGCACCCTGCGCACTGACGCGCTCTGTCGGTTGCAGACGTGGTTCTCTGACGATGTCGAACATCGGCTCACGGCAGGGAAGTTGCTGAAGATTTTTGCCAAAGCGGAAAAGGTCCTGTTGACCGATGATCTGGATGTGGACGTCGAGCATGAGGTCGGATTCATCTCGCAGTTCCCGGTCGAGACAGTGGAAATTGGGCAGAGCGAAATCACCTTGCGGCTGGGGGTGCGACACACGGCATGTCTGGCTGAGGACAGATGTAAGCCGCGCGGTGTGGTGTCGGAGTTCGATCCGATGAAATTTGGTTTTAGCGATAAGCGACAAACTTCAAAGTGCTGTTAACTCAATACGACCATGATGAAAAGCAAACCCACCGTCCTCATACTTTGTACCGGCAACTCCTGCCGCAGTCATCTTGCGGAGGGGATTCTGCGTAAGGCGGCGGGTGATTTAATCAACGTGGCGAGCGCGGGCAGCAAACCCGCTGGTTACGTGCATCCGCTGGCAATCAAGGCGATGAGTGAGATCGGCATTGATATTTCATCACATCAATCCAAGCACATGAATGACTTTCTGACGCAATCAATCCACACAGTCATCACCGTCTGTGGTAATGCGGATCAGGCGTGCCCCACGTTACCGGGACAGGTGCAACGACATCATTGGCCGTTCGATGATCCCGCTCATGCCACGGGCAGCGAAGAAGAGCAGATGAAAGTGTTCCGCCGGGTGCGTGATGAGATACGCGCTGTGTTCGGGGCGTATGCTGCGGGCTTGCGCGCATCAGGTGCATCTTTGGGCTGACAATCTTCTCGACAGTTCGGCGTGCTGTTCTGAAAGTTCTCATGTGATGAGCGACATTGAGCATCTGACATTGGAACAACTGGAAGCCGGACTCGAACACATCCGGCAATCTCCGAAAGACGTGGGCGTGCTGAAACTTATTTCGCGCCGCCCCAATACCAACGAACGCGAAGTCCTCGACGAAGGCCAACTCGACCCCGCGCACGGTTTGGTGGGCGATAATTGGAAAGCGCGCGGCAGTCACAGTGCCGTTGATCGCGCGCCGAACCCTGAGATGCAACTCAACATGATGAACGCACGCGTCATTGAATTGATCGCTCAGGACAAAAGCCGCTGGTCATTGGCGGGCGATCAGTTGTTCGTGGATTTTAATCTGAGCGAAGCCAACATCCCGCCCGGCACGCACCTCTCCATCGGCACGGCTGTGATCGAAGTAACCGCGCCGCCGCATCTCGGCTGCAAAAAGTTTTCCGCGCGTTTCGGGCCAGACGCGATGAGGTTCGTCAACTCGCCCGAAGGCAAAGAGCTTCACCTGCGCGGCGTGAATGCGAAGGTGGTGCGAGCCGGGGTGATTCGCGAAGGAGATGTCGTAACGAAGTCCCACCCCTGAAAAATTTCTCTACACAAAATCTAGCGTGCGAAAATTGGGACGCCAAGATCGGAATATATAGCAATTAACAATAACATAGGCACGTTTGGGCGATAAAAAGGAAGGGGTTGGCGGCGGTGGCGAGGTCTTTGCGGAGGCGGGTCTTGAGGGTGG
>JAYUAV010000009.1:0-1703 GCA_043741175.1 Verrucomicrobiota bacterium | reverse complement strand
CGGGCGAGAATGTCCGTGGCGGTGTAACCCTCGGGATGTCCGACGTGCAAACCCGCGCCGGACGGGTAGGGGAACATGTCGAGGATGTAGAACTTTGGCGGGAGCTGTGCGGCGGTAACTTTGCCGGAGACTTTGTGGCGCGCAGCGAAAGGATGGTTCGCAGGAATCTCGTCGTTCGGATTGAACGCGCGGAACGCCTGTTGTTGCTCCCAAGTTTGCTGCCACTTGGGTTCGATGAGATGAAACGGATATTGTCTGCGACTGCCTGCCATAGAGCCGCAGATATTGGTGAAAGCGGCGGGTGCGGGCAATGTTGGATTTTTTGTGTTAGCGACGCCCGTCATACCACGGGTAACAAGTCGCCTTGTCGCGCAAGGCTCGGCGGAAACTTAATACTGTTTTGATGACGAATCGCGCGTGTTCCCAGCTTGAATAGAGTCTCACCTTCCGATCCGAAGTGAGCATCGGATGGCGATGCAGAATCACTACCTCGCGTCCTGTCTCTTTCGCCACGGCATTCAGGCGTTTGCTCAAGTCCAATTCTTCACCCGCGTAAAATTCTCCGCTGAATCCGCCGATCTTCCGAAACACTGCGGTCTCCACGAATATAAATGACCCCGCCACCCATCGGCGTTGCCGGCTCTTCCAATTCCAGACGCGCGTGACGAGATTTGGGATGCGATGATTTCCATCCAGTCGCAACGTGCTTCCGCCAGCCAAGCATCGCCCGGATCGAATCTGTTCGGTGACGTCTGCGAAGAGTTCTGCGCTGGGTTTGGAATCCGCGTCCACGAACAGCAACCACTCGCCGCTTGCGGCTGCTGCGCCAGTGTTTCGCGCGCGGCCAATCTGGTTCACCGGTTCAAATACAACCGCTGCGCCAGCGGCTCGCGCGATTTCCGCCGTGCGATCTGTGGAGTTGTTGTCGCAGACGATGAGTTCAGACTCGAAGCCAGCGCGCTCAAACGCCGCGCGCGATTTGTTGATGCAGGCCAGAGATTCAGCGAGCAATCGTTCTTCGTTGAACGCCGGGATGACGATGGAGATTTTCAACGGCTAAAGTCTGTTCGCACACGGCTGTGGCTTCAACTTGATTTCGCAACGTATTCACTGAGGTCATAAGCGTCGTAGGCTGGGGGATATGACGATTAGGACAACGACCGGAGCGGTGATTTTGAAGACGGACACGTTGGGGCGCGTGAAGACTCCGGCGGCTCGCCGGGATCAGGTGCTCGATGAGTTTGAACGCAGCAGGATGAGCGGGCGGCAGTTCGCGGAGTTTGTCGGGATCAACTGCCAGACGTTCACGGCGTGGGCGACGGATCCCCGTGGGTGCTGTCCCAGTTCCAGGAACAATTTAGCGGGCAAGGCACCCACCTCATGGACTTCTACCATGTCAGCCAATACCTCGCCGCCGCCGCCGGGGTGATTGCGCCCAAGCCCGAACGCTGGCGGCGCAAGCAGCAGGAAAGGTTGCTGGAAAACAAAGTGTCAGTGGTGCTGCGTTCCCTCTCGTCGCACCTGGAGGCCGAAAACACCCAGCCCGTACTCGTGCGCGCTGCGCGCCAGTATTTGAGCGAACGCAAGGAACACTTAGACTACGCTAGAGCATTTCCATAATTCATATAGCGTAGCCGGCGTGTGAAAAGAAACCGATGCAGTCAGTTGGGGTAACGGAGGCAAAGGCCGCCCCGGCGGCCTTG
>JAYUAV010000008.1:0-3345 GCA_043741175.1 Verrucomicrobiota bacterium | reverse complement strand
TCGTGCTCATCGGCTGCGGCGTGCTGGTGAACAAAGCCATCGAAGCCGGGAAACTGCTCGCGGCCAAAGGCGTGAAAGCCACCGTCATCAGCAATCCCTTCGTGAACCAAGTGGACCTCGCCACCATCGGCGCGGCCGTCAAAGCTTGCGGCGGCAAGGTGGTGACCATCGAAGACCATCAGGTTCTCGGCGGCATGGGCGCGCAAGTTTCGCACGCGCTTTCCAACTCCGGCATCGCGCACACGATCCAGTCGCTCGGCATCAACAACGAGTTCGGCCAGTCCGCCTATCTCGCCGAGGAACTTTACGTGAAACACGGCCTCACCGCGCCGAAGATGGCTGATGCTGCGTTGAAGTTGTTGGGGAAATAATTTTTGCCAACTCGTTCAAATCCCGCGTGCCGCAAGGTGCGCGGGATTTTTTTTTGGAGTGTGGTCGTCCACGGCCACAGCATGAACTTCCGTAGAAAAGTTTCTCGCAATTTCAAACCAGCCTTGAATGCGGGAGTTGCTGTGCCCGGGACGGGCACACTCCGGTTCACGCCTTGTCCATGCCGAGCGGGAGGAATTGCTTGGAGTCAGGATCGAACGCGAACAGTTCTGCCGTGGCGATCACGAAGAACCAGCCGTGTAATCGCAGCGAGCCGTCGGCGAGACGTTGTTGCACGCACGGATAGCTGCTGAGGTTTTCGAGCGCGAAGAGAACATTCTCCTCGCCTGCCGCAGTCACGCGCTCTTCGTGGCTTCGCAGGTGCGTGTATTCCGTCTGCAAGACCTGTCGCACCGGCGCAGCGAGAGCGAGCCATTGGTGGAGATGCGGCTGGCTGGCTTGTAAGGGCAGGCCGCGAAGCAAGGCATCCATCGCGCCGCATTGCGTGTGGCCGCAGACGACGATGTCGCTCACGCGCAAAGATTCCACGGCGAACTCAATGGCCGCGGCGGTGGAATTGGTCGTGCCCACAACGGTTGATGGCGGGACGATGTTGCCGACGTTTTTGACGACGAACAGATCACCGGGTTTGCTTTGCGTGATGAGTTCGGCGAGGACGCGCGAGTCCGAGCAAGTGATGAACAGCGTGTGCGGGTTCTGACCTTCCTGCGAGAGTTTGCGGAAAAGCTTCCGGTAGTTCCCGAACTCGTCAGTGCGGAACTTGTGGACGCCTTCAGTGAGCTTTTCCATTTGGTGCGATCAGGCGAGAAGTGTTTTGTTCTTCGCGCGGGATTCTTCCATCAATTTCACTTTGAACTTCTTCAACTCGCCCTGCAATCGCGCATCGCCCACGGCGAGGATTTGCACGGCCAAAAGCCCGGCGTTGCGTGCGCCATTGATGGCGACGGTGGCCACGGGCACGCCCGGCGGCATCTGCACCATTGAGAGCAGCGAGTCGAGTCCGTCGGTGGCTTTGCCAAGGATCGGCACACCGATGACCGGCAATGTGGTGAACGCTGCCGTCACGCCTGCAAGATGCGCCGCGCCACCTGCGCCGCAGATGAAAACACGGATGCCACTTTCAGGTGCGCTGGAAACATATTCTTCGAGGCCATGCGGGTCGCGGTGTGCGGAGATGACCTTGGCTTCGGATGCAATGTCAAATTCGCCGAGTGCGGTGGCTGCGGCTTTCATCGTGGGCCAATCAGAATCGCTGCCCATCAAAATACCAACGAGAGGTTTGTTGCTCATTCGGGTTAAAGTTTTATCCGGGGGTTTTGCCGGATGGGGGAGGATGATATTCAAGGTCCGTTTAATGTGAAGGAAAATGAGGGTGGCAGAAGTGAACCGCTAATCTGCGCTGATAAACGCTAATCTGGAGACCGGGCAAGACACATCCGGCATCAGCGAAGATTAGCGAAGATCAGCGGTTCAAAATCGGTGCGGGCTTGGCGCGGTTGCCTGCGGGGTCAATGATCGTGGGCGTGATGAGGATGAACAGGTGATTGGTATGGGTGCTGGTCACGTCGGTGGTTCGCATCTCTCCGTTGGGTTGCTTGGCGATTTCGGTGACGGTGAAGTTGCCGAGGATCAATGTCTGTCCATCGGGGACAACGGCAGTGTGAGTAGCTTGCTTCACACGAAATATCGGAAGTGGAAGCATTGCCGAATTGGTTTCTCCGTTCACAATGGTAGGAAGAAATTGCGTGGCAGTATTCGTGTCGTAACCCACGAACTCGGTGATCGTGGGAATTACCGTCAGATGGATGCTTGCGCCGTCGGGTGTCACCGTTGGCAACAGATCCAAGACTGGACCGAGTGGAACAGGCCGAACTTCGGATTCGACCGATCCATTCTTGTTGGTCGAGATGCCGGTCACAACGGTTTTCACTTCCGAGACTGAAATCTGCGCCTGTCGTTCAGAAAGCGTGGTGACTTGGCCTTCGCTCAAGAGTTCTATGCCGTCTCTGCGTTCGATCCGATGGCGGACGTCAGCCATTTCCTGTTCGGTCAGGATGTTGTAACGGGTTTCGGGATCAATCAGTGGAAGAAAGAAAGCATTCGAGGCGGCATTCAGCCACGCAGGAGTGAGGAGTTCTTGCGGAATCTCCACCCAGCGGGTCTTGATGTTCACTTGGGGCGGCTTGGTGTTCATTACAAGGATTGCTTGCTCAATGATGTCCAACTCCCGGCTCGTCGCGCGTACGAACAGCCAGCCTTCGCGATTATTGTAAAATATCACCTTGCCGGCAGATGGATCAAGATTGACGCCCATTATTGTAAAAAATTTGCGAACCGCCATGTGAACGTTCTCCATATTGTTGGTTCGCGTCAGACTTGAATTGCCCTGACCGTTTTGCCCGCCACCGCTGTTAGTGTTCAGTTGGGGAACAATGAAACCGTTCTTTTGCCTCCTGCCAGCAAAGCCATCGTTTGCTGATTGAATATCAAGATTCAAACCAGTCACTTCTTCCAAACCTTGAAAGAGCACGTCTGGGTCAATATGGAATTTGCGCGTCTGCAACGGAATGCTTTCCTGATCTTTCAGGGTCAGATTGTTTGTTGGTGCATGGTTTGGTTCAGTGCCAGATGATTTCACTCGGTAGTAAAACCATTGGTTGCTGATCAGGGTTCGTTGTGTGCCAATTTCCCAGTCGGACATACCGACTGATTGAGAGTTGTCAGCACCAGCTACCGCGTTTTTGACCCACGGCATTTGAATCTGTGGACGGCGGTCGCCTACGAATTTGATTTCGGTATCGTTGTCCAGTGCGACTCCGCTTCGTTGTTCGATTGTTTGCAAAACTTTTTTGAATTGTAGCGGCTCAAGGTGCTGGGCGATCTGGATTCGCTGGGCGCGGGCTTCCAGCTCGCCAGCCACGATCTCGATATTCGCGGCGCGGGCAATCTGCTCGG
>JAYUAV010000007.1:0-2257 GCA_043741175.1 Verrucomicrobiota bacterium | reverse complement strand
CATGCCCGGCATGGAATCGCGCGCACCGGAACGCACCGCGACGAGCAACGGCATGCCGGTCGTCGAACCGAACTTCGTGCCCATGATTTTTTCCATGTTGGCCATGGCCGCTTCCATCTGCGCCTGCAACACGGATGGGTAAGAGCGTTTGTTCGCGTAGAAATAAGTGCAGACCTCGGTGGTGATGGTGAAACCGGGAGGCACGGGCAGGCCGATGCGGGTCATCTCGGCGAGATTCGCGCCCTTGCCGCCGAGGAGGGCTTTCATGCTGCCGTCGCCGTCAGCTTTTTTGTTGCCCCAAGTATAGACGTATTTTGTGGATTTAGCTTTTGCCATAAATATTTTCGTGTTCAGTTTCAGTCGTGAAATTCCGTTAAAAAACGAGCCGTGAGACTATCAAAGGCGAGTTCAGAGTCAATGAATGTTGCGGGGAAAAACGGTTGACAGGTTGCTTCTCTGAATACGGATTGCCTATCCATACAAAAAGTCTGAAAACGTCTTACGTTCGATGGATACACCACCACTGCGCGAGCCTGCCGAGGAATCAGAGAGAGCGTCAAAGTTTCCACGGCGCACGATACTCGCGCGTCAGCAGCTTACTCGCTTCTTTGTCTCCGACGATCACTTCCTTCTTCGAGTTCCACTTGATCTTGCGACCTGTGAGCATCGAGATAAGTCCGAGGTGGCCGGGGATCGCCGAGTGATGTGCAACTTCGATGGGCGTGACTGTCGGCTTACGCGACTTGATGCAATCGAGAAAGTTTCCGATGTGATCGTTGGACTCGTAAAGCTTCACCTTCCGCAATTCCTCCGGCAACCGCCGCGCATCTTCCCACTCAGGCTTGGATGCTTCAAACGCATTGTTACGATTCACCCAAACCCAGCCGTCTGTGCCGATCCATTTCGTGCCACCCTTGATGTCGTTGTGGCCACCGGCAATCACCACTTCGATGTCGTTCGGATACTTCGCCGTGAGACGATACTTGGTGCAAGTATTCCAGACATCATCCTTCGGCGGGAACTCGCCCTGCCCTTCGATCTCTAACGGCCCGCTGTCGTCGCAATCCATTCCCCAGTGCGCGATGTCGCAATGATGCCCCACCCAGTCCAGCAACTGCCCGCCGCCGGTGTTGTAATTCCAACGCCAGTTCTTGTGAATGCGCGACTCGATGTACGGCAATATCTGCGAAGGCCCGCTCCAAAAATCGTAATCCAACTCAGCCGGCGGCGGCGTCACCATGCTCTTGTCCTTGGTCTTAGCAAAATCGTTGTGACCACCGGGCAGCCCAATCTCGACGCGTTTGATTTTCCCGATGAGTCCGTTGCGAACGATCTCCGCCGCATAGTGGAAATGTTTTTCTGAGCGTTGCCACGAACCGGTTTGCCAGATGCGCTTATTCTTTTGCACCGCCTTCACCATCGCCTGCTGTTCCGCGATGGTTTTCGCCAGCGGCTTCTCTCCGTAAATATCTTTGCCCTGCCGTGCGGCTTCGATGGAGGTCAACGCGTGCCAGTGATCCGGCGTGGCGATCATCACGGCATCAATATCCTTTCGCGCCAGCAACTCGCGATAATCATGATACGACTTGCAGTCTTGGTTCTTGTAATGCTCGTTCACAGTCTTCACTGCGCCGGACAAATGATTACTGTCGAGATCGCACACAGCCACCACCTGACAATTGGCGTGTTGAAGAAACCCGCCCATGTTGCTGCCGCCCTGCCAGCCACAGCCGATCATGCCCACCGTGATGCGGTTGGACGGAGCAATCTTATCGCCTAACCCAAACGCACTGGATGGAATAATCATCGGCGCGGAGAACGCCAGCGCAGTTGTGGCCAGAAAGTGACGACGCGAAACACCTTTTGCAGAGGGATTGTTTTTCATGTGCGACTAATGACGCACGAAAGCGGGGGAAAATTCGAGAACAAAATTTCAGGACAGATGCGCCCGTTGTTTTGGACTGCTGTGGCAGGGCGCAGCGGCGACACCGCTTTCGTGCCGAAAGAAGCACGTTGAACATTTCATCCGTCGCGCGCGCCCGAAAGCGGCGTGGCGCTCCGCTTCCCGCCGCCGTCCAAAGGATGTGATTAAAATCGGAGGTCTAGCTTGGCAGGAGTGACTCGTCCGACTCGATCAGCCGACCGGGTTGGTTTTTTCTGAGTTTTTGAGTTTCGGCTTTGATCCAAGTCCGGAGGTTTGTTTGCGGGTGCTGGCGAAGACAAGGCGTTTCAATCGGGAACACAGGAATGAATCAGC
>JAYUAV010000006.1:0-3937 GCA_043741175.1 Verrucomicrobiota bacterium | reverse complement strand
GATATTCGCGTTTCGATTCGTGCCCCATCTGCTTTGTTCATCGCACAGCGCGGGTTTGCGGAAGTCGTAAGCCGACGAAACGTCGGCGCTCCTCCAACTCGGCAATGACTCGTCTAATTCGGATCACTTCAATGATTCCCTCTCCCGTCTTTATTCGCACCCATATTGCCCGGCAGTTCACATTGACTTCGTGACGGCTCTGGCAAATTCTTCGCGCGTGTCTGATCTGCTCTGGTACGTGGCGCACACCAAACCACGCTGCGAAAAAAAACTCGCGGAATTTTGCGAGCGCGAAGGTTTTGCCTTCGTGTTGCCGTGCTATGATTCCACTCGGAAATATCGCGGCAAGTCCGTCGTCTTTCACAAGCCACTATTTCCCAGCTACGTTTTTCTCCAATTGCTTCCGCGCGCTGCTTCCACAATCCGACAAAATGATCTTGTCGCGAATCTGCTGGAAGTTTTTGATCAAGCCACACTCGCCCGTCAGTTGAGGGAAATCCTTACCGCGTTGGAATCAGGACTGATATTGCAAGTGTTACCAGAGATTGGCCAAGGCTCGCGAGTCCGCATCAAGTCCGGCCCACTGCAAGGCGTCGAAGGCTGGGTGGAGAAACGGCAAGGCGTCAACGTGGTTTTGTTGCGGCTCGATTTCATCAATCAAGCCGCCGCCGTGAAGGTTGAGGCAGGATTGCTGGAGCCGATCTGAGCGCAAGAAAGTTGTCGTTCGCATCACACAAACTTGCGCTTTGCTTCGCGCAATCTAAACTCCCGCCCCATGCATGATTTTCGTTATGTCGGAAATAAACTCTACTGCGAAGGCGTCTCCATTGAGTCGCTCGCGAAGAAACACGGCACGCCGCTTTACGTCTATTCCCAGGCCACGTTGACCCGTCGTTTTCAGGAATTGGATCGCGCCATGTCACCGGTAGATCACCTCGTGTGCTTCGCCATGAAATCCAATTCCAACCAATCCGTCCTCCGCACCATCGCCAATCTCGGTGGCGGATTCGACATCGTCAGTAGCGGCGAACTGCAACGCGTCCTCGCAGCCGGCGGCGATGCGCGGAAGTGCGTCTTTGCTGGCGTGGGTAAGACGGATGCGGAGATCGAGTTCGCGTTGCGTAAAGGAGTTTATTGCTTCAACGCCGAGAGCGAACCGGAACTGCAACGCATCAACAAAGTCGCCGCGCGATTGAAGAAAGTTGCGCCTGTGGCTGTGCGATTGAATCCCAACGTGGACGCCAAGACGCACGCGAAGATCACCACCGGCACTTACGAAAATAAATTCGGTATCGCGTTTGAAGAGATCGCAAGCGTGTATGCGCGCGCCTCGAAGATGAAGAATCTCCGCCTGCGCGGATTGCAGATGCACATCGGCTCGCAACTCACGGACGTGAAACCGTTCGAGTTGGCGGTGAAGAAAGTTGTGCCGCTCGTGCAGGCTTTCAAAGCAAAGTACGGCATCGAATTTTTCAGCATCGGCGGTGGCGTGGGCATCGTTTATCAAGACGCGCTCGCCAGCGGCGATGCGAAGTGGTGGAGCAAAGAAGGCAAAAACATCCTTACGCCACAGAAGTACGCGGCGCGATTGCTGCCATTGCTCAAGAATCTTGGCCTTCGCATTCTAATGGAGCCGGGACGTTATATCTCCGGCAACTCCGGCATCCTCGTCACGCGTGTCGAATACGTGAAGCGCACAGGCAAAAAGAATTTCGTCATCGTGGACGGCGCGATGAACGACCTCATCCGCCCGGCGTTTTACGACGCGTATCACGAAATCGTCCCGCTCACGCGCAAAGGTGGCGCAACGGTTTCCTCCGACGTCGTCGGCCCGGTGTGCGAATCCGGCGATTACTTCTGCAAGGATCGCGAACTGCCGAAAGTTGGTGAGGGCGATTACCTCGCGCTGTTGAGCGCGGGCGCGTATGGCTTCGTGATGGCGTCGAGTTACAACACGCGTTCGCTGGCGACGGAAGTTTTGGTCAGCGGCAAGAAATCCGCCGTGGTGCGGGCGCGCCAACCGGTCAAAGACATCTGGGCGGGTGAGTCTGTGGCGGCGTGGTTGAAGTGATCTCAAACTCCGAAGGGAGGATTGAAAAACAAATCAACAGACGCTTCGTCACGACTTTTTTGACCGTAGCCGCATCTCCAAATCCTTGGGTGCAACGAAAACAAAGGCGCGTCCAGCTTTTCGGTGTTCCAGGAATTTCGACTTCGCCAAACCCAGCAAGTCGGTGCGGGCGGTCGCGTATGTGATCGCGTGGCGCGTTCCGTGCCCGGCAATCTGGTAGGCGAAACCAGGGTGTCTCACCGCATGGGCAATGAGGGCCTGCTGACGATGGTTGAATTCCGGATGCTTTTGCAGGGCGTCAAGACACGCGCGGGTTTCGGAAGCTTTGCGCGCCACGTAGTCGTGCAGTTCCGTCAACGCGCGCCGGATGACTTCCGCCTGATGAATGAGGAAATAGGTCAGGTCGTTTTCATCCGTTTCCGTGTGCAGGAAGGCCGTGCCGTACTTCACCGGGGCTTTCCGCAGGAATTGGGAAATGGAGATGAACTCGAACAGCCAGTATCCCGAATGCAGCATCTGCCAGTAAAACAAGGCGCGCGCTGTTCGCCCATTGCCATCCACGAAGGGATGATCGTAGGCGAGCCAGAAGTGCAGGATGATGCCGCGAATCACCGGATGCACAAAATAGTCCGGTGTTTTTCCGTTGGCAAAGTCACACATGGCTTGCAAGCGCGCGGATAATTCTGCGGCTGGCGGCGGGGTGTGAAAAACCCTGCCTTCGATGTCCGAGACGTTGATGTATTCATCGTGCCTTCGAACCCGCCCAGCTCCGTCCGCAATGTCGAGCGCGCCCTCGGAAATCTCCCAATGAACTTGCAGCACCATTTCTGGTGTCAGCGGTTTGTCCTTCAACTCCAAGATTCGACGCATCGTCATATAATTGTTGACGATCATCCGCTCGCCGCGATCACGAGGCTTGCGTCCATCAGAAAGCATTTTCTTGGCAACTTCACGAGTTGTCGCCGCGCCTTCCAACTGACTGGACGTGATGGCTTCCTCCATGAGGGAACGAACCACATAGCGGTCACGCTGTTCGGGGTTCGTCACCTGTTCTGGAATTTCAATAAATGTTCCACCCCCTCGATCAATCTGATGCAACAAGTCGGCCACCAAGTCTGGCGTTCCGAAACGAAATCCAAGCCCTTGGGTGTCTTTCAGCGGAATCGTGCGATAGCTGGCTTGTCGGCGCATCTTCAATCCAAGCCACCAGTCCTCGTGCGTCAATCCTTCAGGCGGTTTTCGGTGACACACCTCGTCCCAATGCAAATATCGTCCATCGCACATTGAATCACCCACCCCTTGGAATATCGCAACCATCTTGTCGGGTTTTGCCAGCCCCGTTATCAGCCTGTTGAACGAGGGCGGTGTTTGCGGGATTTGCATGACCAACTATTAACGAACTATCAATTTATTTTCAATTAATAGTTCGCTAATAGTTCACAACATATTGTGGCCGATGCAAGGTGTTGCACAAGATGTGGCGCGTAGCTGGCGGTTGACCGCTGTGCGGTGAACGGTTTCTCCACCGCGCACTCCGCGAACTGTTCGTTTTGAATCGGTTCTCGACAGGCGACGGCGATGACAAGGCGAGTTGCTCCCATGGACGCAAGCGAAGGATTCGTAGCCGATGAATAAACGAACAATGGCTTGCTATCCTTGGATCGGGGACACCTATCGCAACGTTCCCCTTGGTTTGGCGACCGCTGGCTCGCAGTAGCTTTTGTTTTGGCGTGCCTTCCTTCTTAGCCCGACCCCGGAGAAATTCGGGTCCGTCAAATCAGCTAACAAAACCAAAGGCTCTGCAATGAAAATGCGTTCATTCTCCACACTCGTTTCAATTCTCGTGCTATCCACGGCGAGCGGTTG
>JAYUAV010000005.1:0-3931 GCA_043741175.1 Verrucomicrobiota bacterium | reverse complement strand
AAATATTCGTCCTCTGTCAATTCGTGGAAGCGGATGAGCTTCGGGCTGACGAGCGGGTGACCATTGATCCTGCCGCTGCCTTGCACGCAGATGAGGCCATACGCACCCTTGTCTTTCACTGTGCATTTCGCGCCGGGATCAACGGTGAGTTCCTTCGCGGTGAAATATTGTTTGCCGTCCACCTTCCCATAAACAATCCAGCGATCTACGAAGCCTTCCTTGCGCGTGTCAGCGACGGGCACGGGTTCGAGGTAATGGTTGTCTTTGAAGTTCGTGTCCACGTTCTTGTCCCAATCGAGTTGCTCCACGATGAAATCAACGTCGCGATGTTTGCTCTTGGGCATGTCTTTCACGAGCAGACTCCACGGAACTTCGCGGCCTTCCACCAGATTTTGATACATGCCGAAAACGTCGCTGCCCCATTGCGGTTCGTAGGTGCAAAGACTACCCGGCGCGTGAAGGATGCACGGATCAATGAGCCAGCCGCTACCAACTTTGAGGCGATACGCTTTGGAGAGATCGAGGATACCGTTGTCGCCTTTGTTCCAATTCTCGATGCACTTGCGCACCTGCGCCTTGGTCGTGCCCGGCTCAAAGCCCATGAACGTGTACGGGAAATTATTTCCCACATTGTTGTGCTGCGGCGGAAAATAGTACGACTCCGGCTTGCCTTCCTGCCCGACGAGTTTTGCCTGCGCTGCGTTCTGGTGCATGTGGTGCGGGATCGGACCCATGTTGTCGAAGAACTTCGAGTACACAGGCCACTTGCCATACTTCTTCCACATCGCCGCGCCGATTAGTGTTGCGCCACAATCTTCCACGGCTTTGCGTAGTGTGAATTTTTCACCACCGACCACGCAGTAGTTCAAACCTTCGTCCGCCGGGCGACCTTCGTTCGCGGTTTCCGTCGTGGAAGCGAACCAGCGTTCATCAATGCCGCCGCGATTCAGTCCGTAGGCGTAGGTGTCGTCAGGATGCAATTTAATGCGCAAGCCGGGCTGAAGAAACGAGCGCGGCACCCACGCGGGCGCGAGACGCAACAAGCCGCCGGTGCGGGAGAGTTCGGCCTCGACCTTGGATTGCGTGTTGCCTTTAGTGAGTTTGAGTTCAGTAACGGTATTCATGTCGCGTTAAAATATTTTCAATCGTAGTTTCTGCCTGCTCACTTCTGGAAATTCTCCGCCTTCGCCTTGCCCATCGTTTCGATATAGGCCAGCAGATCCAGAATCTCCTCCTGCGTTAATTGGTTCAACAAGCCAGTCGGCATCGCTGAAACCTTCGACGGCTCACGTCGTGCGATTTCACTCAGAGGCACTTCCACGGTCACCTCGGGAGCAAGCATGTTGGGCAAAACGATGATGCGCTCCTTGTTCTCATCCGTGATGCGCCCCGATACATCGTCGCCGTCCTTTTTCCAGATGTTGGTATTCTGAAACTGATCCGAGATCACCTTTGAGGGTTCGATCATGGATTCTAGAAGATCGCGTCGCGAATACTTGCTGCCCGCGCCCGTCAACTCCGGCCCGACCGATCCGCCTTCGTTGCCGAAACGATGACATGCCGTGCATTGCGCGTCGTTGAACGCCGCTTTGCCATTTTCAAAATTCCGCCCGCGCGCCACCTCGCCCAGTGCGGGTTCGAGATCAGTCATCGCCCATTCCTTCACGAACTTCCGCTCCTTCGACGGTTTCCACGGCGGCGTCACAATGCTCTCCTCCAAGATCGGGCGCAACGCAGTGCGCTCTGCGCTCGTCAACGTGGCGATGGCGTCCTTGCGGATGTTGAGAAGATATTTGGCGTAGCTCGCGCCGTCGCCGTAATCGCGCCCGACATCTTTGAACCACTGCACCATCTCCGGTGGATGCACGCGACTGGCGTGAACTTGATTCGTCCAGACATTGTAAGCACCACCGCGCGGATATGTCGTTTCAAGTTTGCCGCCTTGCCGCGCCGTGGCGAACCAGTTGAAGTATTTCTGCCGCTGCTCCAACGTCCAGCCCGACTTCACGTTTCTCAGATTGAAGATGTAATGAATCTGTTCCTCCTGCGTCGCGGCTTTGTCAATCAGCGCCAGAGATTTCGCGATCACATCCGGCGTGTTAAGGTAGATCATCAACTGCACCATCTCGCGATTCACCCTGTCGCTCGCAGTCGGAAACGTCGCGCTAAGTCTTTCGCCAATGGCACGCGCGATGTCCTCATCCGGTCGTCCCTGGCGGGCAAAACTCAACTGCGAGATGCGGATTTTTTCTAACTGCTGCAATTCAGTGAGTGACTTGAATGGAAATTTCCTCAACGCCATCAGCAAATCACGCTGCGTCTCCTTCCCGCCACAACGCGCCAGAGCGATCAATCCGCTCAAGCCAGACTGCATGTTCGTCTCTGATAGAGCGCGATCTTTCCACGTCGCCACCGGCTGACTTTCGATGGCGATCCGCGCCGCGTGACGCAGAAAACGATCCGCACTGTTCAGATGCGGCCACGCGAAATCCACCGCGCCCGGATCAGTCTTGCCGTGGAACGATTCCAGTTTGTGGCGAAGTGTACGCGCTTTGCTCGCAGCCTTATCCGGCTTGGCGACATTGCTCAACTCGCGTTTCTGCGCCTTGTCTCCAACAAAACTGACGCGATACAATCCCGACTGCGTGCCGCGTCCACCCGTGATGAAATACATCGCGCCGTCTTTGCCAAACTCCAGGTCAGTCACGTTGAGTGGCTTGCCCTTGACGAATTGCTCGTAGTCGCCGGTGTAGCTCGCACCATTCGGTTTGAGATGTACAGCCACGATTCTTCCGTAAGACCAGTCCATCGCGAACAATGCCTGCTGATATTTTTTGGGAAACTTGCTCTTCGTGCCGAACTTCACACCCGTCGGACAACCGATGCCGATGTCAATCGTCGCGGGCAAAGTGTCTGCATAATACTCCGGCTCGTTCGATGAACCAGAACGCCAGCCGTACTCGCCGCCCGTGACGCAATGAAGGATTCGCGTGGGCCGATACCACGGCAGACCCCAGTCCCATTCCATGTCGCTGTCGAACGTGAACATCTCGCCGTCCGCGTTGAAATCGAAATCATATTGATTGCGAAAACCCGCGAGCATCAGTTCCCAATTTTTCCCATCGGCATCCGTGCGTGCCACGTAACCGCCGGGCGCGAGGATTCCAACCGCATGACCATTTGCATCCCACAGACGTGGCAGCAACAGGTCTTCGCCATAATTTTTGTGCGGCGAGTTGGTGGATATTCCCTCCGGCACTTTGGTGTGATTGCCGTTCATCACGTAGATCATTCCGTCCGGCCCTTCCACGACGGCGTGATAGCCATGCTCGCCCTCGCCCTGAAACTTTTTCAGGAAGTGAACTTCGTTGGTGTCAAAGCGATCATTGTGATTCGCATCAACCAGCCGATACAGCCCCGTGCCTTGCGGCCCGTGACCGCTCACATAAAGACTATCGTGCGCGTAGCACAAACCCATAGCCTGCTTCACTGGTGCGGGGATCGTTTCAATCTTCGCAATCGTTCCTTTACGATCCAGCGTGAGGCGCAAGAGCGGCTGTGCGTCATTCTGCGGCGAAATAATCAGCCTCCCCTTGGGATCAACCGTCATGCAAATCCACGAGCCTTCATTCGTGGCGGCGGAATGAAGTAGCTCGATCTTAAAACCCGGCAGCGTGGTCAATTGTTCTACAGGCGTTGCCATTCCTGACGGCGGAATTTTATTTGGCCGTTGCGCTTTCGTCGCCGCCTGCAAGCCATCAACGCCAAGGATCAAACCGCAAACGAGTGCAAGACGGGAGATATGCGTGGCGGAAAGGTTGGCAGTAAATATTTTCATGATTTTGGCGAGGCGTTTAATAACCGAAACTTTCCGCCGCGTCCATCTCCACTATCCCGTTTGCAAATAAACATCCCAGCATTTCGAACTACA
>JAYUAV010000004.1:0-6340 GCA_043741175.1 Verrucomicrobiota bacterium | reverse complement strand
AAAGCCGGTCACAGACCGGCGCTCACTTGTTTGCTTTGCTCCACGTCCTCGCGATACCGGTAGCGCGCGGCGATGACGACAAACAGCACACCCACCACGGCCATCATTGCGGCATAAAAGAAAAATCGCCCGGAAGAAACACTCTCGTCGCCGTGGCCGCTGCCAAGTTTGGTGATGGTGACGACGAGCAGATTGCCGAGCGCAGTCGTCAGCAGGAAGAAACTCATGACAGCGCTTTTCATCGAAGCGGCGGCTTGGGTGTAAGCGAATTCAAGTCCTGTGGCAGACACCAACACTTCGCAAGCAGTAAGGATGATGTAAGGCCATGTTTGCAACGCGAGACTAAGTTTCTCGCCGTGCTCGATCTGCTGTTGAAACACTCCCACCCACACAAAGCAGAATGTCAGGAGAACCATACCCACCGACATGCGGCGCAGCGGGGTGACACGCAGGCCGAATTTTTCCAACAACGGATAGACTCCCCACGTCAGCACAGGAACGAGGATCATGACGATGACGGGATTGATGGATTGCATCTGTTCCGCGCCGACTTTCACGCCGAGAAACTTGAATGGGATCATCTGCTCGCCCTGCATCACCCATGTTGAGAGCGATTGATCCCACAACGACCAGAACGGCACGATGAACGCGAAGACTGCCAGGATCGGCGCGACAGATCGGGCGGCGGAGATTTCCTGCGCGTTGAATCGTCCGCGCGCTCCGGCCCAGAAAGCATCCGGTAATTCCGAGCGAAACCAGATGCTCGCTATGAGTAGCAGCGCGAACCATGTGACGAGCAAGCCCACTGCGGTCCAACCGACGGTCTTGCCCAGCGGCGTCAGTTCCGACTGGAACGAGATGAACACCATGCAGAGTGTGGCCATCAGTGGCAGCACAGCGGAGGTGAGCGCGGAGATGATGGCGGCGAGGCGCACGCTGGCGGCGGCGTTTGTTGAACGGCGAAATGCTTCCATGAAGACTTTGAAGAACCCGGCGGTGTGCGACTGGTTTGCGGGTGGTTTGCGGAGATAATGTTTCGTGCCGAGCCAGAAGATGAGAGTTGCGAGAGCCATCAGAATCCCCGGCACGCCGAACGCCCAACTGTATCCGCTGAATCCCGCGTGCTTGAGTTGCCAACAGATGCGGTCGAAGAAACCTGCGTCCGCGCCGAGGTCAACTTGCTTGGCTGCGATCCATGGGATGACGAGGAACGAGAAGAACGAGCCGAAGTTGATTGAGAAATAAAACGCGGCGTAGGCTTTTCGCATCAGATGGCCTTGGTCGGCGGCGAATTGATCGCCCATGAACGCGGACACGCAGGGCTTGATGCCGCCGGAGCCAAACGCAATCAAACCAAGCCCGACATAGAGACAGTTGAGTTTTGCCTCTGCACTCGGAAACAAATCACTCAACGCCAGTACGCCGTGGCCGCCGCAGTAGAACAGCGAAATCCACAGAATGGTTTTGTAGCGACCCCAGATTCGATCCGATAGCCACGCGCCGAACAGCGGTAGGAAATAATTCGCGAAGACGAACAGGTGGATGATGGTCGTGGCGCGATCCTTGGTCTGCAACAACGCCGAAGTGATGTAGAGCGCGAGAATGCTCCGCATCCCGTAGTAACTGAACCGCTCGGCGGCTTCGTTGCCGATGATGTATTTGATCTGCGGCGGCCAACGGTTGTTCGTAGGGGCTGGGGCTTCTGGATTCATGTTTGTGTTGGCCGTGTGAGTAATCAAACAACGGAAGTCAGGCGAGCTTTTCTTTCGCGCGCACGATGGAATTGTTCCAAGGCGGGTCATGCTTCGAGCGCGAATCCAAAAGATGGAATTGGCGCAAAAGGATTCAACGAGAGAGGGAGGTTTGGCGATGCAGGAAAATATCCAGCCAGCCGTATGCCTCTTGTTCCAAAAACGAAAGGGGCTCTTCTGGTTTGTGGGGTATCAGTCCTTGTAACCGTTTGGATTTTGTTTATGCCATTTCCACGCGGTGGAGACGATGTCTTCCAGTTTTGGGAATTGCGGCTTCCATCCAAGTTCATTGACAGCCTTGTGCGCGGCGGCGACGAGTTTTGGGGGATCGCCCGGGCGACGCGGCTTTTCCACTGAGGGGATTTTTTTACCAGTGATCTTTTCACACGTCTCAATGACTTGGCGGACTGAGTAACCATCGCCATTGCCGAGATTGAAGAAGCCTTGCTTGCCTGGCGCAAGGCCGAGGATGTGCGCCTGCGCGAGATCGCGGATATGAATGTAGTCGCGGATGCAAGTGCCGTCGGGCGTGGCGTAATTCGTGCCGTAGATTTCGCACTGTGTTGCCTGACCGAGCGCGACTTTTAGCACGTTCGGGATGAGATGCGTCTCAATGCGATGATGCTCACCAAACTTTCCACTCGCTCCCGCTGCGTTGAAATAGCGGAACGCCACGAACTCCAATTTGTGCAGTTGCTGAAACCAGATCAGCATTTTCTCGAACATGAGTTTGGATTCGCCGTAGGGATTGATCGGGCGTTGGGGCAAATCCTCTGTCATCGGCACGCGATCCGGCGGGCCATACGTGGCGCAAGTGGAACTGAACACGAACTTCTTGACGCCGTTTTCCACGACGGCATCCAGCAGGTTTAATCCAGACGCGACATTGTTGCGAAAATACTTTGATGGATTCGTCATGGATTCGCCGACGAGAGCGTTGGCGGCGAAGTGCAACACGGCTTCAGCTTTGGCGTCCTTCACGCAACGATTCACCAGCACAGCATCGCCAAGACAACCCTCAACAAACGTCGCGCGCGAGTCCACTGCCGAGCGATGTCCCTCGGTAAGATTATCAAAAACGGTGACGGCGTGACCTGCATTGATGAGCTCCTCGACGCAGACCGATCCGATATAGCCAGCGCCGCCGGTGACAAAAACATTCATGCCCGTAGGCTAGAGAGGGGAAGCACGCCACTCAATACTTTTGCCATGACTCAAGCGGGTAAGAGCGCCTCATTTCACAGTTCAGTGGTACTCCTGTACCGTCTTCACCGCGTATCCGTTCTTCTTCAACGCAGCAATCCCCAGCGCGGCGGCCTTCGCCCCGCTCATCGTCGTCATGATCGGCGTGCCGGTATAAACCGCCGTGGTGCGAATCTTCACCTCGTCTTCGCGCGGAATCTGTCCCGCTGGCGTGTTAATGACCAGATGCAATTCCTTGTTCTTCATCAGGTCCACCGCGTTCGGGCGACCTTCCGATACTTTGAGAATCCGCTCCACTTTCAATCCGGCCTTTTCCAACACCGCCGCCGTACCGCTCGTGGCGATCAGTTCAAATCCTAGCGCGACATATTCCTTCGCCATCGTCACGGCTTCCGCTTTGTGTGCATCGCTCACGCTGATGAACAGCTTGCCGCCCGTGGGCAACGGCGCGTTCGCCGCCATCTGCGATTTCGCGTAGGCGATGCCGAGATCGGCGTCCAGCCCCATGACCTCGCCCGTGGAACGCATCTCTGGTGAGAGCAAAATATCCTGACCGTGAAAGCGATTGAACGGAAACACGGATTCTTTCACCGCCCAATACTTCGTCCAGATTTCCTCCGTGAAGCCGAGTTGCTTCAACGATTTTCCCGCCATCACTTGCGCGGCGAGTTTCGCCAGCGGTTTGCCGATGGCTTTGGACACGAACGGCACGGTGCGCGACGCGCGCGGGTTCACTTCTAAAACATAAACCGTCTCGCCCTTGATCGCGTATTGCACGTTCATCAGGCCGATGACTTTCAACTCGCGCGCCATTGCGTGTGTGTATTCGCGGATGGTTTGGATATTCTGTTGCGAGAGAGTGTGCGGCGGCAGAACCATCGCGGCGTCGCCGGAGTGAACGCCAGCGAACTCGATGTGCTCCAACATTCCGCCGATGACAATTGTTCCGTCCGCAGGATTCTTGAACTGCCCCACGTCCGTGATGCAATCCACGTCCACCTCGGTCGCGTCTTCGAGGAACTTATCCACCAACACGGGGCGTTCGGGTGAAGCCTCCACCGCGAACTTCATGTAGTGCGACAGTTCCGCATCGGAATATACGATCTGCATCGCGCGACCGCCCAACACGAAGCTCGGACGCACTAGCACGGGGTAACCTACTTTCTTGGAAGCTTCGAGTGCCTCAGCTTCGTTCGTCGCGAGACCGTTTGGCGGTTGCGGGATGTTGAGCTTGTTCAGCATCGCGGCGAACAACTTCCGATCTTCGGCGATCTCGATGCTCTGCGGCGACGTGCCGATGATGTTGACGCCGTTCTTCTGCAAACCGAGTGCGAGATTAAGCGGCGTCTGCCCGCCGAACTGTGCGATGGCGCCCCAGCATTTCTCCCGTTCGTAGATGTGAAGAACGTCCTCTAACGTCAACGGCTCGAAAAAAAGTTTGTCGCTCGTGTCGTAATCCGTGGAGACGGTTTCGGGATTCGAGTTCACCATGATGGTTTCAAACCCATCCTCCTTGAGCGCAAACGCTGCGTGAACACAGCAGTAATCAAATTCAATTCCCTGTCCGATGCGATTCGGCCCGCCGCCGAGGATCATCACCTTCTTGGCTGTGTTGCCCTTCACCTCGTCGTCGCCGCGATCATACGTCGAGTAGTAATAAGGCGTATAAGCCTCGAACTCGGCGGCGCACGTATCCACGAGGCGATAGCTCGGCACGAGGCCGATGCGTTTGCGTTCCGCGCGGATGGCGTCCTCGGTCGTGCCGGTTAAATGGGCGATCTGCCGGTCGGAAAAACCGAGCGACTTGGCTTTGGTGAGCAACTCTAAATTCATTTGGCGAACAAAGTGGCAAGAGTAAGCCTGAGCAACGCGCTGCTGGCAAGTCTGCCGTAAGTTTTGGGTGTGACCAGAAGTGTTGTTCAGGATTGAGGCGTCTCCGCAGAAAAAGTCATTTCCCATTCGTGATAATTCGTGGAATTCGCGTCTTTAGTTCCCCCCAGTTTTTCAAAACAATCCGCCCGTGCCGAAGTGGATCAAGTTCATCATCGCCGTCCTGCTGCTCCCGGTTTGTGCCGGAGCTGGCATGACGCTGTGGCGCGTGATGCAGGCATGCGGCAAGGCTGACGTCACGCTAGTGCCCGTGATCGGCGGCGTGTTGTGTTGGCTCGCCATCTATCTGCTGTTGCCCAAGCCGATGTGGGTCTACGTGTTCGGCCACGAACTCACACACGTCATCTGGGTCTGGTTATTTGGCGGCAGCGTAAAACAATTCAAAGCCACATCCGAAGGCGGACATGTGATCGTGGACAAAACAAATTTCCTCATCGCTCTCTCGCCGTATTTTTTTCCGCTCTACGCCGTGGTGGTTGTGGCGGTGTTCGTCACCGGTCATCACATCTGGAATTGGAAAGGATTCATGGTCTGGTTTCATTTGCTCGTCGGCGCGGCCTACGCATTTCACATCACGCTCAACGCCCATGTACTCAAAACCCAGCAATCCGACATCACAAGCCAGGGCTATCTCTTCTCCGCCGTCGTGATCTTCCTCGGCAACGTCCTCGTGTTGCTCGTCGGCATTCCGTTGCTCACCGCCAAAGTCGGTCTCGCGAAAATGTTCGGTTGGTGGTGGGAGAATATCGGCACGATTGTAAAACACATTGCTGGCTGGTTTTGAAATCGCCAGTTATCAACCGTTGCGTCTTGGGAAAGCTGTGAAATAATCGCGGCATCGCTCACACCAAGAAAAAAAGTCGTATGTTCTTGGGTTATTGCTGGCAGCCTGCGTGTTCAGTCCGGTGCAATTCTTGCCAGCCCAACTCACCGCTGCGAGCGCGCTACACTTGCGACTTGGATCGAAAGTGCTGACACATTTTCCCGGCGTGCATGGATTGCAAAGCGTCAGCGTCCCAGCCGGTGAAACAGTTCAAGGCAAGACCTCGCGCACCGGCGCAGCATTGGGACGGGTGCGGAGGACCGGGCAATGCGCTGCGAAGCGTTCGATGATCCCAAGGTGTTTGAACCACTCCAAGCTGCCAACCCGCCATAAGGCGTCAGTGCCCCGTCATGCGCGCGGCCTCGTGTCAAGCGCGGCTTCGTAGTCCGGCTCGTCGTAAGGCAGTGTGGTGCTGCTGGAAATCGTGGTGCGATCCTTGACTTCGAGCAGCAGCGGTTCGTTCCAGCGTCCGTTCGCGAAGAGCCAGAGCTGCTGGCCCCAGATGCCGAACTTTTGTTTCAGCATCGTCGAGGGCAGTTTCGCCACGTCGCCAAAGGTTTTCGCGCCCAAGGCCGACAGCGCGCGCTCACGCCGCGCCGCGATGCCAGACAGCTCGCGCACCGGCCGGTCTTGGAGAAATTCCTTTTCCTGTCCCGCAGGAATTTCGAGGAAG
>JAYUAV010000003.1:0-2819 GCA_043741175.1 Verrucomicrobiota bacterium | reverse complement strand
CAATCTTCCCGGCGATCAACGTGACGACGCCATTCGTCGGCGCGCTCACGGTGTAGATCGGCGTGTTGTTCGTGAAGCCGCGCGTGAATTGTGTGAGATCAACATCCAGCGACGTGCCATTGGTGTTGTCGAAATGTGGCGCGGCCATCCAATTCAGATAATCTTCGAGGTTCGTGTATTCGTCGCCATCAGGATCACCGTTGCTGTCGGCGAAATTATTCGTGGGTGAGTTGATGTTGAAACCTTTGATCGTTTCCCACCAATCAGGCAAGCCGTCGTGATCGGTATCAAAGTTCACAGCGCGTTGCACAACGGGATAATTCTCCCAGCCGCCCACGTCGTCCTGCGAGTTCGGCAAACCCGGCGAGCCACCGTAAGGTCCGGTGCCGGTGTAAGTGTAAGTGCCATCGAGCGTCTCGCGAATCACGCGCACGTCGTGATCGTCAATCTGCGGTTGATTGCAACCCACGTCGGACATGACGAGTTTGTAGGCGTTCGTGACGGAATGAATCGTGGCGTAAGACGGGAAGAACGGAGCGCTGACCCATGAGTTATAATTCGTCGGCAACCAGCCGCCGTTCTCGGTAGATGACGTGCGACCTGCTGGTTGATTCGCCTCAGTGAAATAGCCGAGCATGACGTTGTTGGTGAAATAGTATTGTTGCGAGCCGGGGAAGCCGCCGTATTGCGCGTTGAGTGCGTAGTGATAAGTCGAAGCCGCGCCGGGCTTGTAATAATTGCCGACGAAGTTGACTTGCATCGCGCCGCCATCCGTGGTGCGACCGCCCCAGTTATAGACGACGTTGTTGAAAATATCCAAACGCCCGGCGTAGTTACCTCCTCCATCAAGCCCGCCTGCCATGCTCCAGTTGCGACCTTCGTTATGCGCGAGCAGATTGTGATGCAGACTCGCGACATCGCCGCCGACGCTCGCTGCATAACCATGCTTCGTGCCTGCGGGATAATTTTGATGGCCGGAGATGTTCAGTGCTTCCGAAATGAGCGAGCGTTGGAACGTCACATTCTTCGACGTGCGCGTGCTGAGTTCTTCGTCCAATCCCCAACTGATCGAGACATGATCCATGATGCAGTGATCGCTGCCGGCCATGCCGGAGCCGTTGAGCGTCGTGCCGGAAAGATTCCCCGGACGCGAACGAACGTGGCGGATAATGACATCGCGTCCGCCGCTCATGCCGAGTTGATACTTGCGCGTGCAAATGCCTTTGCCCGGTGCGGTTTGTCCTGCGAGCGTGAGATTGGGCGAACTGGAACTGATGATAAGATCGGACACCAACGTGATGAGGCCGGAGACAGTGAACACCACAGTGCGCGGGCCGTAATTCCCCGTGAGCGCATCGCGAAAACTTCCCGGCCCGCTGTCGTTCGTGTTTATGACTTCGACGACAACTCCACCGCGTCCGCCGCGAGCGAATCTTCCGTAACCTTCCGCGCCGGGAAACGCGATGTGCCGCGTGCGAAACATCCAGAGATCGCCCTTGGTAACGCCGTTCGTGGAGTCCACTTGATCAATACGCCAATAATTCGTGACGAGCGTGGAGATGTTTGTGATGAGCAGATTGGTGGTGACCTGATTGCCTTTGAACTCCGGCGAAACGGGCGTGGCGATTTTCACAGCGTTGCTGCTCGTGCCAAAATAAACCCTGTTCGTCACCGCGAGAGCCGCCTTGGTCCAATAGAGTAAAACATTTTTCGTGGCGTCCGCGTCCACATGCTCATCGCCGTTCGAGGGCGAAGGTTTATTCGCCTTGAACTTGAAATTGGGCGTGTCGAGTTCAAAACCATCAATGCAAAAGTTCAGATCAGTGACGGTGAAGTTCGTGCTGCCTTCGTAGAGTATGATCGTGTTCTGATTGCCCACCGCGATGAACTCGACATACGAATACGCCGCGTCCGCATTGTTCGTCACGCGATTGCTCACCGGCATGTTGGTGATGATCTGAGTTCCGTTGAGATAGATGTTGAGTGGACAAAAGGAATAAGTTGGCGCGCTCTGCCAGGTGTTGTGCCACGTCAGCAACGTATGCGGTCCAACGGAAAGATTGCTGATGGTCAGTTCAATCTGCGTGCCGGGCGCGGTGCTGACACCCACGGTGTTTCCGATGTGATCTGGCAGGAGCGTGATGCCATCACTCACGAGCTTGGCGGTCCAACCCGGTGTCGTCAGCCCCGCTGCATAGCGGTCGGATTTCAAACCCGTTCCCGTTGGTCCAACACGACGGAACGTGAATGTCACGCCATTGAATGTATTGGAAACCACATCGCCACCCGCGAACCAAGCTTGGTTGGTGGACCATGGAGTGTAAGAAGTATCCCATGTTTCCGAGAGCGGACGACCACTGGCATTGAAATCCACCTTGATCTCCTGCGCGGATGCAGCGTTGGCAAAGATAGTCAATACCACGAATGCCGCGAGATTTCTGAACGCCTTCGGAATCATACGACAACTTTACCGAAGAATTTCATCCGCGCCACACTTGGATATTGCATCCGTGTTTGAACATTGTGCGCGTCAAACAATTGAGGCAGCACCCGTTGCCGGATGCTGCCTCTTGTTCCCGATTTCGGTTAGCCCCAAGCCGCCGTGATCAGAACTTGCAATTCGTCACCTGCGACTTAGCTGAATCACTTGCGAAGGCGGATGAACATCGCAGGCTGATTTACAGTGGGCGTGAATTCCCACGGGCTGGTTTGCACGGGGCCATTGACCCAGCCGGTGGGATTCCACGGATTGGGGTTGATCTCGATGGTACCGCACGGGTCCGGCCAGATGATGATGATCGTGCCGCCAACTCCGCGTC
>JAYUAV010000002.1:0-7089 GCA_043741175.1 Verrucomicrobiota bacterium | reverse complement strand
TGGCCTGAGCGACTTGTCGCTCAGGCAGAGCCGCGTACAGCGGTTTGACGCATGGGCGGGGCGTCTTCTTGGAACGGAGAGCCTTTCTCAATGCACCGCCCCGCTGAACGCGGTGCTGCTAGGACGACAAGACGTCCCAGCGGAAAAAGCGGCGACAAGTCGCCGCACTCCAAAGTTCACACGCGCTTTGCCCACCGCAGTTTCGCCGGGCCAGAGCGGGGATTTGAATTGCGCTCCTCCGGTGTCGGACGCACCACTTCCCGCGCGATCTCAGAATAAAGTCCGTCACGGAATCCCGCCTCGAATGCCTTCTTCACACGCCGATCTTCACCGGAATGAAACGTCAGCACAGCCACGCGTCCGCCGGGGTTGAGGCATTGCGGGAGATTGCGCAAAAACGTTTCGAGCGCGGAGAACTCGTCGTTGACGGCGATCCGCAACGTCTGGAACACACGCCGCACCGACATGTTGACGTCATCCTTGTTCAATCGTGGAAGCGCCTTGCGGATGGCGTCGCTCAAGGCGCGCGTGGTGGCGAAATGTTTTCCCGCGAGCAACGGCGCGAGTGTGGCGGCGTGTGGCTCATCGGAGTTTGCACCCAGCAGACTGACAAGCGCGGCAGGTTTTATTTTTTGCAGGAAGTCGGAGGCAGGCTGCCCGCGCTGTGGATTCATCCGCATGTCGAGTGGGCCATCGAGCTTCACGGAGAAACCGCGCGCGGGATCATCAATTTGCATCGAAGACACACCGAGGTCGGCGAGGACGATGTCTGCACCACACACACCGGCAACTGAACCCACCCCTAACCCCTCCGAGGAGGGGAACGGCAATCGCGCATCCGCTGTCCTGCTCCCCTCCTCGGAGGGGTTAGGGGTGGGTCGGTTCACAGAGAGGGAGGAGAAAAATGCAGACAGCACTTGCGGCAGCCCCGCGAAATTACTTCGATGCGTGGTGAACACATCCGCGCCAAAATCCAGCGCACGCAATCGCGCTTCCGTCTTCGGCAACTCAATCGGATCAGCGTCCAACCCCAACAATCTTCCGCCCGGCAACAGGCGCGACAACATTTCCTGCGCGTGACCGCCGTAACCAAGCGTGCAATCCACTGCGATCTCGCCCGGCTTCGGCGCGAGCGCGTCGAGAATTTCCGCCACCATGATGGAACGATGCGTCCCGGCTGGAGTTTTTCCCGACGCGATAACTTTAGCGACGGTTTCCAGGTAACGCTCCGGCGCAAGCTCCTTGTATTTCTCATCGAACTTGCGAGGGTGCGTACCGCGATAACGCGGGCGGCGGCGATGCAGATTGATCGTAGAATCCTGCGGCGGAATGGATGTTGAGTCTTCGCTCATTTCGGCTGGAAGGATGCGGGAAATTATTTCGGGGCGCGAGATGGAATCGCACAGTTCAAAGTGGGAGGGTGTTTCAAAATAATCTGTCCTGTTTTGAAAACAACACGCGGGACCATATCAGTTTCTAGGAGTCTCTCATTAACACCGAGCTTCAGTCGGTGTGAGGTGACAGCAGCCACAACCGTTTCAACGGTTTAGCCGAGGCGTGGACTCCATCACGGGTTAAAACCGTTCTCACCTTCTTCGCCCACATAACAGGGTGTGATTAAAGTCGGGTGAGGCTTTTGGGTTTCGGGCGGAGTGCCGGTCTGAGACCGGCTTTGGATGCACAAACGGAAGCCCACGTCACGATTGTTCTGTGCCTCGACCAGCACTGGTTTGAGGAAATCCAAAGCCGACGCCACGTCGGCGCTCCGGTAACAGTCTGCGCCTCACCCGACTTTAATCACACCCCACATAACACCCGGATGAATCCGGGTGTTAACGAGAGAAAACCGCTTCTCCCAAAAACTGAGATGCGTCCCACCACCGCGAGGGTGCCTGACACTGCCCCCGGCGCGCGGCCTTCAGGCCGCTTCAACGCCCGAGTGGCAGTGGATGAGATGCTTGACCTGCGTGCTTCCGGACGGTGAAGCGGCGTCAACGCCGCGCTCCGAGTAGGATTGGTGTCGGAGGCAGTGTCAAGATGCACCCCCTACCGCGAGTGCGCATCTTGAGAGTACCCCCCGAAATTTCGGACTTCTCGGCAGGGCTGCTATTTGCTCAATGCCTGTGGCACGTTTGGAGTGCTGATTCCTGAGCAATTCCGCAACCGGGGGAACCTACAAGATGCACACCTACCGCGACACGTCCCAAATAAACCATTGCCAGCGGGCACTTCTTTGCTACTCTCTCCGCCCCTTCGTTGGGCAACTGGCGGGGGAAAACGGCCTTCAATTCCGCGTCCGTGTGGACGTGGGTGGCCATAACAACATCGAAATCAATCCCGAATTCCGCGGGATGCCCCGAGATCAGGGTTCTAACCAAAAGGAAACATGTTAAGCATCGGCGTAAAAGAATTGTTGGAAGCAGGCGTCCACTTCGGTCACCAAACCAAGCGTTGGAATCCCAAGATGAAACCGTTCATCTATGACGCGCGTAACGGTATTCACATCATTGACCTCAGCAAGTCCCTCGCGCAGCTCGAACTCGCGTGCGAGTTCCTCGCCAAGACCGTCGCCAAAGGACAAAAAGTTTTGTTCGTCGGCACCAAGAAGCAGGCGCAGCAGGCCGTCAAGGAAACCGCAAAGGAATCCAATCAGTATTTCGTCGTTGAGCGTTGGCTCGGCGGCACTCTCACCAATTTCGCGACTGTTAAAAAATCTCTCGCTCGTTTGCGCGAGATTGAAAAGATGGACGCTGACGGCTCCATCAACAATTACGTGAAGCAGGAACAGGCGGTCATCCGCCGCGAAGCTGCGCGTCTCGTGAAGTATTTCGACGGCATCCGCACGTTAGATAAAAACCCCGGTTGCATGTTCGTCGTGGACGTGAAGCGCGAACACAACGCCGTGGCCGAAGCCCGCAAACTCGGCATCCCAATTGTCGCCATCACCGACACGAACGCCGATCCCGATCTTGTGGATTATCCGATCCCGGCGAACGACGACGCGATCCGTTCCGTGCGCATGATTCTGGCTACCGTCTGTCAGGTAATCACTCGCGCGCAAGCCGAATTTGAATCCAAGTCCAGCCGCCGCAAGCAAGCGGAAGAAGGCCAAGCAACCGAAGCCGCGCCTGTCGCTGTCGAAGCTGCTCCGGCTGCCTGATAATTTCCGGGAAACGCGGCGGTGCAGTTGAAGAACACCGCCGCCGTTTCCTGGGATTCCCCAAATGGCTCCGGCCATCAACCCTCAACCTGTAACACTCAACTAATTTTTATGGCTGAAATCACTGCTGCCAACGTCGGCAAACTCCGTGAGATGACCGGCGTCGGAATGATGGAATGTAAAAAGGCACTCGTCGAAGCGAACGGCGAAATGGACAAAGCTGTGGATAATCTCCGCAAGTCCGGCGCAGCCAGCGCGGCGAAGAAGTCGTTGCGCGATGCGCGCGAAGGCGTCATCGCCCAGCACATCACACCCGGCGGAAAATCCGGCGTGCTCGTGGAAGTGAACTGCGAAACTGACTTCGTCGCCCGCAACGAAGGCTTCCGCGCGTTCTGCGATGACATCGCCAAGAAGGTCGCCGCAAATGCCGCTGTTGATCTCGAAGCCGACCGTCAAGCTGCCGTCGCCAAGATCGGCGAGAACATCAAGATCACCCGCAATGCCCGTCTGGAAGTCAGCGGCAACGGCCTCGTCGCTGCCTACATCCACACCGGCGCAAAAGTCGGCGTACTCGTCGAAGTCGGCGCAGGCAAAGCCGAAACCGCGAACCGCGATGAGTTCAAGCAACTCGTCCGCGACATCACCTTGCAGATTGCTGCCGGTCATCCTCACGCAGTTTCCCGCGAACAGGTGTCCCCGGAAATCGTCGCCAAGGAACGCGAGATCGCCGCGCAGTCTGACCGTCTCAAAGGCAAGCCTGCTCAAGCGATGGAAAAAATTCTCGCTGGCGTTCTGGACAAATTCTTCCAGACCTACTGCCTCGTGGATCAGGGTTTCGTGAAACGCAATTCCGAGATCAGTGTGAAAGATCACGTCGCCGAAGTCGGCAAACAACTCGGTGACGAGATCGTCATCCGCAGCTTCGTCCGCTTCCAAGTCGGTGAAGCCTCCACGTAAGCGAAGAGAAATTCAAAACACGAAGGGCGTCCCGCAAGGACGCCCTTTTTGCTTGGTTGACGCTGGAAGAATCTGGAAGCGAAAAGTTGACCCTTCCCTTGCGTACGCAATAAACGGAGTTGAACCCAGCGCAGCCCCGACGCTTCGACAGTCTGGCTGGCGTCACCGAGTTAGAGCATCGGTTTTTGCGGGGATACTCGCCATGTTCGCCTCAATGAGTTCGACGTAACCATTCCTGCCGCTGGGATACGGCTGGTTCAGGAAGCGATACAGGCCAGCGAAGTCTTTATCCAATTTGGGTTGAACGTAATCGCGCCAGAATGGAGGCGTGCGTTGCATGAGATCGTGCGCGCCGCCGAACTTGGTGATGAAATCAGTATGTCCGCGATCATGCCGCGCGGCTTCCTGAAATTCATCATACAACACGGGAAGTTTTTCCACGTAATCGTCCGCCGCCATCTGACCCAACAAATCCGCCGTACCCAGCGCGTGGCCGACCACTCGTTCTGCGTCACTGTCGAAGCCGATGCTTTCGAGGAAGGCGTCAATGCCGGTGCATCGGATCATGTTTTGCACGGCATGAATGTCGGCGTCAGGAAAACCTTTCGCTGCGAGAAGTTGATGCGCGAATTCCAAACTACGGAGCACATGCGTGGCAGTATATTTCGCGCCAGTGCCGGGCGAGGCGTCATCGCGACGTTTCAGATACCCGGTGTCGTGCAGCAAAATTCCGATGAGACCGAGTTCAAAGAGATGTTGCGAAATCTGCGGTTGCACGCGCGTGGCCTGACGGCAGCAGAGCAATCGCGCCATACAGAGCGTGCCTTGCAACGTGTGTTCAAAGTCGTGATAACGCGCGTCAATGGCTTGATAGTCGGGGTGGCGTCCGGCGAAACATTCCTCTGCCCAACCAAAGACTCGCGCGACGAAGTCGTGATCGCCTTGGGGGAACATCGTGAGATAAGCCGCTTGAACGTCGGCTTTCACAGCAGTCGGATTATTCGTGGCGACCTGTGGAAACATCGAAGCGACAATAACGCGCGCCGGATTTGTTTGCACGAAAAAGTTGTCGCCTGAAATATCTTTCGACTTGGCAGAAATCAGCTTAACTCAACGTCATGCAGAAGACATTGCTGACGTTCGTGGACGACATCTACGAAGACATGGAACTCTGGTATCCGAAACTCCGCTGCGAGGAAGCGGGCTACGCCATGCGCCTCGCTGCGCCGGAGATCAAAACCTACAAAGGCAAACACGGCTACCCCGCCAAGTCCGACTTGTTGCTCAAGGACTCGAACAGTAAAGATTTTTGCGGCCTGCTCGTGCCCGGCGGTTTCATGCCGGACAAATTGCGACGCGACGCAAAGGTGCTTTCGCTCACGCGCGAATTCTTCGAGCAAGGCAAACTCGTGGCGTTCATCTGTCACGGTGGTTGGATTCCCATCTCGGCAAAGATTCTCAAAGGCAAACGCGTCACTGGCTCGCTTGGTATCAAGGACGATCTGGAAAACGCCGGTGGCATTTGGGTGAACGAACCCGTCGTCGTGGACGGCAACTTGATTTCCAGCCGCACGCCGCTCGATCTCGCGCCGTTCGGCAAGGCGATGGTGGATTTTCTCGACCGCAATGTTCGCTGATTCAAAAAACTTTAACCACGGATGGGCACAGATGAAACACAGATATGAAGGTAGGGCGGGCAGTCCTCTGCCCGCCGTGTATTGGAATGAACGCGTTCTGGTTCGCCGCGACGGCGCGCACAGAGTGACGCGCCCTACCAAGACTGTGCGGTTTTTATCTGTGTTTCATCTGTGTCCATCTGTGGCTAAAAATTCTTAACCCTTCTCGCATGGCTCACTCCCGCTCCACCGAATCCACGTTCTCTGCACGCAAACGCTCCACGTCGGATGTGTTGCGGCGCGTCGCGGTTTTTCTGCGGCCTTATCCGTGGCTGGCCGTCGGCACGGTTGCGGCGGCGGTGTTATCGCTGCTGGCGTCGTTCGCGTTTCCAAAGCTGACGCAGTTCGCCATTGATGAAGTCATCGGCAAGTCACAGGGCGATCTGCTCGCGCCCGCGATGATCGGTCTGCTCGCCGCATTTTTTCTGCGCGATGCGTTCAGCGGTTTGCGTGTGCTGGTCAACAATCAACTCGAACAAAGCGTCATCTACGACATGCGCCGCGCGGTCTATGCGCGCTTGCAACGATTGCCCGTCGGCTACTTCGATCAGCGCGCCTCTGGCGATCTGCTCACGCGTGTCATCGAAGACGTGAACGCCGTCGAGCGGGTCTTGATTGACGGGCTGGAGCAAGGTGTGGTCGCCGTCCTCAGCGTGATCGGCGTGGCGGCGTTTTTGTTTCATACAAACGTGACGCTTGCACTTGTCGCGATGTCACCGATTCCCGTGCTGGCGGGTGGCGCGATGTGGTACACGCTCACGGCACACAAGCGTTATCGCAAACAACGCGAAGCTTCCAGCGCGATGAACGCGTTGCTCATGGACAATCTTCAAGGCGTGCGCCAGATCAAAGCGTTCAGCCGTCAGGCACACGAGGACGAGCGGTTCGCCAAGCGCGCAGGCGACATGCGTAGCGCGCAACTCGGCATCATGCGCATCTGGGCGGTGTATGGGCCGACGATGGGTTTTGCGGGCGCGGCGGGATTTGCGCTGGTGTTATGGGTGGGTGGAAGCTTGGCCATCGCGGGCAAAATGACTTCGGGCGAACTGGTGGGTTTCCTCCTGTTCCTGCACATGTTCTACGCGCCCATCGGGCAATTGCACGGTTTGAACCAGATGATGCAAAGCGCGCGCGCGGCGGGCGAGCGCGTGTTCGACATTCTGGATACCGTCGAGGAACGGGCGGTTCGCGATGGTGGTGCTGCGCTGCAAGAGCCGGTTCGCGGCGAGGTGGTTTTTGAGAACGTGGAATTCAGTTATGACACGTCCCCTCACCCCGTCGGACGGGGTGAGGGGC
>JAYUAV010000001.1:0-7970 GCA_043741175.1 Verrucomicrobiota bacterium | reverse complement strand
CGCGTCTGGATTTCAATCGGCAACAAAACGGGTGACTTGGGTTGGAGCAACCACCAGATGGCGGCGGCGAGCATTGCTACTCCGACGACAATCAGCACGACGATCAAAACCCCATATTGCTCCCAGAGTGTCGGCGGGATTTCCGGCAACGCCGGTCGCAGCGGCGGAACGTCGTTCGTGGATTGGGCGGATGTCACAGTTGGCAACAGGAGGAAAAGAGCCAGAGGGCGGGCGCACTCCAAGACGCTCGCGCGCCAACCATGCCGCTCCAGTCTCCGCCAGGTTTTGGACTGCGGCAGTCCTCTGCCGCTTTTTCTCGCGCGCAGAACAGCAACCTGTCTTGCAATCCAGTTTCTCACCCGCGCCTCCTTCCGCGCCGCATCTCGAAGAAACTTTGCAACGTCTGCGCAAATGATTGCTCCGCGCTCAAACGCAACGTATCCACCCCGGCGTGTTGCAGCGCACGATCCAGCTCCGCGAGCCGCTCGGTGTTGGTGCGAGAAAACTTCTCACGCACGGCAGCGTGATTTGTGTCCAACTCCAGCAACTCGCCCGTCTCGGCATCCTCGATGGTCAACAAGCCGGCCTGCGGCAATGAACTTTCGCGCGGGTCGTGCAGATGCACGCAGATGAGATCATGGCGTGCGTTGGTGAGGCCGATTTCCTGGATGGCGTCGCGGCTGGTAGGGCGCGTCACTCCGTGCGCGCCGTCGGTTGCAAGTAACGCGGCGGCAGGCAGAGGACTGCCCGCCCTACCAGTCGCGGGTTCGCGCTCGCCGAAACAATGCAAAAAGTCCGTCAGCAGAAAAACCATCGAGCGACGCGGGAGGACGTGATTCAAGAACGTCAGCGCCGCCGGAATGTTCGTCGCGCGATGCTGCGGCTGGAAGGAAAGCATCTCGCGGATCAGGCGCAGGATGTGGCGGCGACCTTTGCGCGGTGGGAGATAAAGTTCCACATGCTCGGTGAACAACAGCAACGCCACCTTGTCACTCGCGCGAGCGGCGGAGATGGCGAGCGTGGCGGCGATCTCGGTGGCGAACTCCCGTTTGGTGCGCCGGGCCGAACCGAACGCCGACGACGCCGAAATATCAATGGCCAGCACCATGCCGAGTTCGCGTTCTTCGCGGAAGCGTTTCACGAATGGGCGACCCATGCGATTGGTGACGTTCCAATCAATGTCGCGCACGTCGTCGCCCGGCATGTATTCGCGCAACTCCTCGAAGTCCATGCCGCGCCCGCGAAACTGGCTCAAGTACGCGCCGACCATCGTGTCGTTGACGAGGCGGTTGGTGCGCACCTCGACGCGACGGACGGTTTCGAGTAGTTCGGCGGTGGTCATTTAATTTTTCTTCGCACCCGGCAACGCCTTCAGATTCGTGGCCGTCAAAACCTGCATCTGGCGAATGGCGATTTGATTCAATCGCTTCAACCGTTCACCTTGCGGCAGCCCCATGTGAATGAATTCGGCGTTCATGCCCTCCATGTTGGCGAGGACGAGCAATTGTTCAACGCTCGCATAATCGCGGACGTTGCCTTCCAGCTTGGGATTCGAGTCGCGCCACTGCCGGGCGGTATGGCCAAAGAGAGCGACGTTGAGCAAATCCGCTTCCGTGGCGTAAGTGATCGCCGCCTGCGCGGGTGTGACTTCGGGCGGAATCAAATGCGCCTTCACCGCGTCGGTGTGGATGCGGTAATTCAGCTTCGCCAGCGTGCGGTTGAGATTCCATGAAAGCGAGAGGCGGCGGTTCTCATCTTCCTTGAGCCGCTGGAATTCCCGGATCAGATACAGTTTGAACTCGACGGAAATCCAAGAGGCAAACTCAAACGCGATGTCCTTGTGCGCGTAAGTGCCACCGTAGCGTCCGGCTTTTGAAATCAACCCAACTGCACGCGTCGCATCAATCCAGCGTTTTGCGGTCAAGATGAAACTATTCAGTCCCGCCTGTTTTTTAATCCCATCGAATTCGATGGGATTAAAACCTGGATTGTTCAATCGTTCCCAGACCCCAAGAAACTCAATCGTGTTCCGATTCCGCATCCAGTTTTGGATGAGGTAATCCGTCCGTTCGCTGTCTCGGTAACGGGCGATGTCTGTGAGACTGATGTAGTCGTCTCGCCGCTCAGAGAGAATGGTGATGGCTGTTCCTTGGACTTCAATGGTGGCTGATTTGGCCTTGCTCATAGGTTCAATGGAATGATACGGCAGTTGCCTGATTTCTTAATCCCGTCGAATTCGACGGGATTAAAACCAGATAACCCGCGCCCGTCCGACTTTTAATTATGGCGAATTCGCCACAATTACCAAACCTCTCGAATTCGAGAGGTTTGGCGTAGCGTCGTGCCTCCTTGCCTGACGTAGAGGGCGGCATCCTGCCGCCCGGAACAAACCCTGCGTGGTGTTGTGGCTCTCGATTGTTTCGACGACTCAGGTAGCGGTGCGGTTCTTTCCGCCGGGCAAGATGCCCGGCTCTACGGCAGGCACGGATGCCTACCGCCACAGAAACCGGGTCTTGCGCCAATGAATCACCAGAGTAAAATGTCCCCATGAGCGCGGCAGAAATTCTTGAACAGATCGAACACTTGCCACCAGCCGAGCGACAAGTCGTCGCCGAAACGGTCTTGGAGAAATACGGCCCATTTGATGACCTGCTCCCGGGAGAAGCCGAACTCATTGCCAGCCGCCTCCAAGACCACCGCCAGAATCCCGACGACGTTATTTCACTGGCGGAACTCAAAGCGAAGCTCGACGCCAAATACCGCAAATGAAACGCGGCTTTGTTCTTCGTGGCACTGCCGCGCACGAATTCGATGATTCCATCGCCCATTACGAGGGCAAGCGGAAGGGATTGGGCGAAGAATTTCGCGCCGTGATCGAGCAACTCTTCCAACGCATCGCGGACAATCCTGAAATGTTTCCCCAAGTTCAGGGTGAAGTCCATCGCGCCGTGGTGATTCGTCGTTTCCCTTTTGTGATTCATTTTCTGATCGAACCTGAACGCATCGTTATCCTGTCGGTTTTCCACACCAGCCGTGAACCGGAACAATTGAAATTCCGCCGATAGCCCGCCGAGGCGGTTGGTGCGCACCTCGACGCGACGGACGGTTTCGAGTAGTTCAGCGGTGGTCATCGTGTGCCTTTAACGCGAACTCATGGTCGCTTTTCATGCAACGTTCAATCCAGTCTTCGAATGAATCAAAAAACTGCGTGGTTGGGTGATCTGAACTCCACTGTTGCGCCTTGCCTGCCCATGTAATGTGAACAACCGCAAAAGGACGCTGTACGTCTGGTATCCAATACAAACGATCATCACAATCACCACGAACACCGATAGGAATAGCGAGACTCTTGTACGGAAACAGAGGATGCTTGGGACCAACTTCTCGCACCAACTCCAGATCGTAACCAGTAATGTCGCCTACTGTTTTGGATTGAACATCTGGAAAAGCTTCCCACGGTTTCAGCCACTGAATCGCTTTCAACGCTTGAATGTCGGAATTCTGCATTTGGATAAAATCCTGTGACCTTCAATTTGCTCACGGCACCGGCACCGCATTAAACACCTTCTTGATGATCGCATCCGTCGTCACGGCCTGCGCTTCGGCTTCGTAGGTCAGGATGATGCGGTGGCGCAACACGTCCGGGCCGATGCTCTTCACGTCCTCGGGCGTGACGTAGGTGCGGCCTTGCAGGAGCGCCCACGCCTTGGCGGCGAGCGTCAGGTAAATCGTCGCACGCGGCGACGCGCCGAACTGGATGAAGTTCTTGATGTCCAGCTTGTGCTTCTCCGGCTGGCGCGTGGCGAAAACGATCTGCACGATGTAATCGCGCACCTTGTCGTCCACATGGATTTGATCCACGAGCTTGCGCGCTTTGAGAATGTCGTCGAGGCCGATGACGGGTTTGACGGGATTCTCTGGTGAAGTGAACGCCATGCGATCCAGAATCTTCCGCTCCTCCGCTTCGGACGGGTAATCGAGAATGACCTTGAACATGAAGCGATCCACCTGCGCCTCGGGCAACGGATACGTGCCTTCCTGATCAATCGGGTTTTCCGTCGCCAGCACCAGAAACGGCGAGGGCAACAGCATCGTCTCACCGCCGAGCGTCACTTGGCGTTCTTGCATCGCTTCGAGCAAGGCGGATTGCACCTTGGCTGGCGCGCGATTGATTTCATCGGCGAGCAGGAAGTTGGTGAACACCGGGCCGCGCGTGGCGTGATACTTCCCATCCTGCGGACTGTAAATCAGATTGCCCACGATGTCGGCGGGCAAGAGGTCGGGCGTGAATTGGATGCGGCGGAAGGTGGCTTGAATGGCTGACGCGAGTGTGCGGACGGAAAGAGTTTTCGCCAGACCCGGCACGCCTTCGAGCAGGACGTGGCCATTGGCGAGCAATCCGACGAGGAGGCGATCCACGAGTTGTTCCTGGCCGACGATGACCCCGGCGATTTCGGCGCGGAGTTGCTTGACCCACGCGGTCACGGCGGCCACGGGTTCGTTGAGAGATTGATTCATGCGCGGAGACTTTAGAGGCGCAAGGCGGATGACTCAAGCGCGAGGAAGAATTTGTTCAACGATGTTTTTGGCGAGACCCCAAAAACCACCCGCGAGAGGCGGGTGTTACATGCATCACTAATTTATCTTGGAACTTTGTGCTTCTGACTTTTGCTTCAAGACTGATAGTTTGCGGGCATGAGCAACCTAGCCATCGCCGCCGTCAGTGCTTTGCTGGCGACGAATCAACCCGCTGCTGTCAGCAATCTTGTGCAATCGCAGACCGGGATTTCCATTTCTCTCAACAAAACCAACGATCCTGTCGAGCTTGAGTTGCAAAAACTCATGCGCGCCGACGATGCAGCGCGGGTCGAGGTGGAAAAGTGGATCGCCGACAACGAAGCGTTCGCAGAAAAGGGTGCGGGGATTGCGCGCTCTGAAATGGCGCGTCGCATCTCCGAGCGTTTCAAGCCTGTGCGGAAAGGTTACGAGGATTTGATCCAGCAGCATACGAATCGCGCGGACATCCGCATCGCATTTGCGAGCTATCTTGGTGATTCAGGCGATGAAGACGCAGCCATTGAACAACTCGAAGCGGCGCGCGTCATCGAAACTAACAATCCCGCCATCTGGAACAATCTCGCCAATCTGTACGGGCACAATGGCGATGTGAAAAAGTCTTTCGTCTATTACGCCTGCGCCATCGAACTCGAACCTACCGAGCCGGTTTATTATCACAACTTCGGCACGACGGTGTTTCTGTTCCGCAAGGATGCGAAGGAGCATTACTCCATCAGTGAACAGCAGGTATTCGACAAGGCGCTTGCACTTTACAGCAACGCGATCCGGCTCGACCCAAAAGATTTCAAACTCGCCGCAGACGTGGCGCAAACGTTTTACGGCATCCAGCCGCCGCGAACAGATGACGCCTTGCGCGCGTGGACGAATGCGTTTCAACTCGCAGGCGATGATGTCGAGCGGGAAGGAGTTCACATCCACTTCGCACGCTTGAAATGGAAAGCAGGGCGATTCGATGAAGCGCGCGGACATCTTAACTCTGTCACGAACGCCGAGAATCTGGAAGTGAAGCGGCGCGTCCTGAGATCGTTGGAAGCGGACGTGGAGAAACGCGCCAGTACGAACGCAGCCGCCGGCGACGTGAAGAAATAGTCCGCGCGGAGATCAACACGTCATGAGACAGAACGAACGCGGACGCATCACGCTGGCGAACATTCTTTTGCTCGCGGCGTTGCTGGTGTTGCCATTGATGGCGATGCAGCGATTCTCTAGCGGACTTCTCTGGGGCAGCATTTACACCACGGTGATAAGCGTCATTACCTATCTTGCGTATGGTTGGGACAAACAACAGGCGCGCGATAAAGAATGGCGGATGCCGGAAGCGCGGCTTCATCTGATGGAATTGATCGGTGGTTGGCCGGGCGCGTTTCTGGCGCAACGACGATTACGCCACAAGTGTTCCAAGGTCAGCTACCAAGTCGTGTTCTGGCTAATCGTGCTGGCGTATCAGTTGGCTGCGTTGGATTCGTTGCAGGAGTGGAGGTGGACACGAGCGGTGTTGGAGCAGATGGAGCGATTTGCGAAATAGATTTTCAGAGAAACGCTCGCCCTCAACATCAACCTCGTAGCCGCACACGTTAGTCTGCGCCATCTGAACCCGGACGCGAGTTGGATGATTTGCGCCGACAAACCAGCCATCTTCAAACCATTTCCACCACACGCTGCAACTCGGCATCCGTATTGTAGAAGTGAGGCGACAGGCGGATGTAGCGTTGGCCTGAACGATCAACACGCAAGGACGTGACGATATTCGCATCCAGCAGCTTCTGATGCAGCGCGGGCAGATCAGCGCCGGGCTTGAAGAAGGTCACGATGCCGGTCGCATTTTCCATCGGAGCAGTGGCGTTCAAGACGGACTAGCCCTTTGCGTGAAGCGCGGGGATGAGCCACGCGCGTTTGCGTAAAAGTTCGCGGGCAATGTTGTCCACGCCGAGTTCCAATATCATCTGCATGGCGGCGTTGAGTCCCACGAGGCCGAGCAAGTTGTGCGTGCCCGCCTCAAACTTCTTCGCGCCACTGCGGTAGGCGATCTCTTCCGCAGCCACGAAGTTCGGGCAACGCACGTTGTGCCAGCCGTACACCGGTGGGTTGAGATGGGGCTGCAATTCTTTCCGCACATACATGATTCCCGCACCACACGGGCCCAGTAGCCATTTGTGCGCGTCGGCGGCGAGCATGTCCACATGCTCCATCGTTGTGGGAAACGCTCCAAGCGTCTGGATGCCGTCGAGACAGAAAAGAATTCCCCGCTCCCGCAGCGTCTTGCCGATGTTCGCGTAATCCAGCCGATAGCCGCTCACGAAATGACACGATGCGAGCGCGACGAGCTTCGTGCGTTCATCCACCTGACCGATGACATCAATCGGTCGGATCACGCCCAATCCGCGCGTGTTGAGCAGGCGCACTTCCACGCCTTGCGCGGAGAGAGCCATCCACGGATAGACGTTGGACGGATAATCGTCGTGATAGATGAGGACGTTGTCGCCTTTGCGGAACTTGAGTCCGCTGGCAAAGAAACTCAGCGCGAGCGAAGTCGGTCCGACGAACGCCACTTCTTCGTCCTGACAATTCAACAACTGCGAGGCGAGCTTGCGTCCGGTTTCGAGAATTCCGGGATAGATGATGGATTCCTGATCGCCAGCAGCGGCAGCGTGCGCGTAATCCGCCACAGCCTGAGCCACGCGATGCGGCAAAGGACAATCACCAGCGTGCGAGAGAAAGATTTTGTTGCGGACGACGGGGAATTCGCTCCGGCGCAATTCTTCGTTCGTCAGGATTTCTTGAATCAACATGAGCCGATGCTACGCGCGCCGGGCGGACGTGGCAAACCATCCGCACCCATCAGGCGATGAAGATGGCGGGGCTTTTGTTCCTCCTCGTGCTGACGGGTGAAGTGGATGATGACTAATTCAGCGGGAGTGAACTACTGGGCTGAATGGTGGAATCCAGAGGCTCTTTCAAAACTTGCAGCGCACGACGTAAGTGCTGCACCGGAACGACTCGTTACCTCGTCGCCTACAAAGTTTTGAACCACGAAAAAGCCGAACCAGATTCCTCCGGTTCGGCTTTTGTTGCGTCAGTTGTCTGACGTGACGTTATTCTTCGATGAACTTGATCGCGCGGCCCTTCTCGGAACGCTTGCGCTGATTCTCATCAAGCACCTTCTTGCGCAACCGCAGATTCTTCGGCGTCGCTTCCACGTACTCGTCCACGTCAATGTATTCGAGCGCGCGTTCCAGCGAGAGCTTGAGCGGCGGCGCGAGCAAGATGCCTTTGCCATCGCCTTGCGAGCGCATGTTCGTGAGACGCTTTTCCTTCACCGGATTCACCGGGATGTCGTTCTCGCGTGCGTTTTCGCCCACGATCATGCCGACATAAACTTCATCGCCCGGCTG